>DASZUP010000088.1:0-18078 GCA_035547635.1 Pirellulales bacterium | reverse complement strand
TCTTCAACACGGAAAGCCAATACGGCGGACCGTGGTTCATGGAGGCCATGCGCCAGATCGGCATTCTGCTGGGCTTGACGAACGTCAACGACGCTCCGCCCGGAACGGTCATGGGCGCCTCGGGCGCCGCGGCGGAGCCGGTCTTCCCCGGCAACGCCGACATTCTGCACGGCCGGTATCTGTACCAGCCGGACAGCAACGCAATCAACATGTACAAGTTCACGCTGACGACGCCCGGCACGTTCAGCGCCGAAACGGTCGCCCAGCGTTTGACCGACGCCAGCGGCGCGCCGGCGACTAGCCTGTTGAACACCGTGCTGACGCTCTACAACGAGACGCACGTCATTCAACTGCCTACGACGGGCGCCAACGCCGTGGGCTCGGCGATCGTGCCCGCCAGCACCTTCACGCTCAACGACGGCGTCAATCCGGCGGTCACCTTCGCGTTCGACAACGGCATCACGCCGATTCCGGCCGGCGCCGTATCGATTCCCTACCTGGCCTCGCAAACCGCGCATGACGTCGCCGTCTCGCTGGCCAACACGATCAACAACTATCTTACGACCCACAGCCTGAACGTATCGGCCAGCGTCCAGTTCGATCGCGTCGTGCTCAGCGGCCCGCTGACGGTGACGCACAGCGCGTCGCAAGGATCGGTGGCTTACAGCATCGATCGCGAGATCGTATCGCGCAACGACGATTACTTCGGGACCGATTCTTTCGTCAAGCTTCAGCTTGGGCCGGGCAATTACTATCTCGCGGTGACGAGCACCGGCAACACCAGCTTCAACCCCAACGTGCCCAACAGCGGCGCGGGGGGCACGACGACTGGCGCCTACGACCTGCGGCTCGACTTTACTCCCGTGCCGGTCAGCACCTTGACCGACGACGGGCTGTCGTTGATCGTGCCGAACGCTCCAGTCGGCGGACAAGGGGGCATTCAGAATCTCGACAAGTTCACGATCACCCACAACGGCGTCGCCGTCACGTTCCAATTCGTGCTGCCGGGTTCCACTCCCGCGGCCAACGTCACGGCCATCGCCGTGAAGGCGGGCGAGTTGCAGGACCAAGTGGCGCAGGCCGTGTTGAACGCGATCGCTGCGACTCCCTCCTTGATCAACCCGAGTCCGACGAACGAGCCGGGCCTAGCGCCTCGCTACGACGGCCACGGCGAAGTGAACGTCGGCGGTTCGCCATCGACGACGATCACCGCGACTTCCGGCGCCCTGGTCGTGTGGGGTACGTCGGCGCGGCACGTGCTGCAGGGCAACTCCGACGGCGAAGGGAGCGGCGCCTACAATTTCTGGTTCGCCTCGAACGATTCAAGCACGATCTTCGTCGACAAGCTTTCGGCCGCCACGCCCGACTCGACGCTGGGCACGATCGCCAATCCCTACAACAACATCGCCAGCGCCTTGCAGGCGGCCGCCGACCGCATCGTGGCGCCGGCCGGCGCGGCGTTGCTGGGATCGCCGCAAACTTTCGTCGTGAACGACGGGACGTACGCAGTCACTTTCGAGTTCACGACTCCCGGCGGACAGGTGGCTCCGGGCCACGTCCCGGTCTACGTGAATTCCACCGACCCCGGAAATCTGACGGCTCAAGCGATTCACCAGGCCATTTGGGACGCAGTCCAGAGCGGCGCGTTGTTGTTGCCTAATTTCCCATCGCCCGATCCAAACGGCATAAATTTTGGCAGCAACATCGTCGATATCGCGGGAGCTTCATTCGTCGACGTCAAAAACGCTCCGGCGCTCTTGTCCGGCACGAAAATCGTGCGGATCGTGGGCAATATCGGGGGCGACAACAGCCTGGGCGTGCCAATCAATCCCCAGCCCAGCGCGTCGACTTTGGCCCCGTCGGGTTCCGCGGGGCAAACCTTCAACGTCACCTCGGGCACGGGCTCGATTACGTTCGAGTTCACCGCCAATGCGGCGCTGACTCCGGGCGCCTTGTTGGCTGACGGCAACTATGCCGTGGTGCTCGCCGCCGGCGCTTCGGCGCAAGACATCGCCAATGCGATGGCCGCGGCAATCAACGCCTCGCCGTTGGCGCAAGCGGCCGGCGGCGCCGTTGTGGCCAGCGTGTCGGGCGATGCCGTGGCGTTTCGCGTCAACCTGACTGGAACCGGGCCGATTTCCATCAACGCCCAGAATACGCCTTCGCTGATCGCCGCCTCCAACGCGCAGCCGTATCTGATCGGGCTCGACCAATTCACACACCAGCCGCTGGCCGACGGCGGCGACCTGGTCGTTCCGCAGGGCGTGACGTTGATGATCGACGCGGGCGCCGTCTTCAAAATGGAAGGCGCCAACATTAACGTGGGCCTGAATTCTCCGAACATCGATCGCAGCGGGGCGGCCCTGCAGGTGCTGGGCACGCCGGATAGCTCGGTCTACTTCACTTCGTTCCACGACAACCAACTCGGCGGCATCACCGACAATGTCACCGCGCCTTCGGCCGGCGATTACGGCGGCATCGTGTTTCACCAGGATTCCGACCAGGAAAGCCAGGGCATCTTCCTGAACGCGGTCAACCACGCCAACATCCGCTATGCCGGCGGGACGGTCGTCGTCGATGGAGTGCCTGCGACTTACAATCCGATTTACCTCGACGGCTCTCGGCCCACGATCGCCTACAACACGATCACGCAAAGCCACGACGCCGCCATGTCGGCCGACCCCAACAGTTTCCAAGAAACGATTTTCGGCAGCTCGGCCTACGATCCGGCGGCGGTCAATCCTTCGGTCGGCCCCTACGTCGCCGATTACAACCGCACCGGCCCCGATATTCTCGGCAATCTGTTGTCGGTCACGACGCCTGGCGGCGTAGCAATCGTGGCAGTCGATGCGAGCCAGATCGTCTCCGGCGAAACGTTTGTCGTCGAGACGACCGACGGCAGCGGCAACACCGCCTACACGACGTTTGAGTTCACGAGCAACAGTCCCCCAGCTGTCCCAGTCAAACTGGCCGACGGAAACTGGCCGGTGTATTTCAAACCCGGCAAGCCCGCGCAGAACATCGCCGGCGACACCGCCTTGCAGATCGCCCAGGCGATTGTGAACGCCATTAACCTGGCGGGCATCGGCGGCGTCGGCGCCAGCGTGCGGACGGTCGTCACCGGCAACGGCACGCTTCAGGAAGCCGTGGTTACCGGGGTCTCCAAGATCGAACTGCCGTCGTCGCGCACGTTCAACGCGCCGACCGGCCAGGCGATCGTCGACGGTCAGACGTTCAAGATCGTGAACTCGGTGACCGGCGACACCGCGGTGTTCGAGTTCAATAGTTCAGGCGGCGTCGCTGCCGGAAACATCGCCGTGCCGTTCTTGGCGTCGGATTCCGCCGCCGCGCTGGCCGGCAAGATCGCCGCGACGATCAACGGGACGAATTTCGGCGTCGCCGCGGTCGCTTCGGGCGTCAGAGTCGTTTTGACTTCGACTCCCAACATTGCTCTGGCTACGACCGGCTCGGGCGTCGGCGCAGGCCAGCAGTCGGTCACCGTGTCGAACGGCAACGCAATTAAGTCCGGTGCGACGTTCTCGATTACGAACAAAAGCACGGGCGCCAAGACGGTCTTCGAGTTCACGACCAATTCCGCCGCGATCGTCAATGGCAAACTGTCGGACGGCAACTACGCCATTTTGTATTCGACGTCGACCCAGGCCGCTACGATCGCCACCAACGTCGCGACTGCGGTGAACAATTTGGGCTTGGGAATCACGGCCATCGCCGCGGGCAGCACCGTTGTGTTCAGCGGCCTCCCCAGCTTCCGCTTCGCCTCGCCGCTATCGATCGGTTCGTCGATTGTCGCCAACACGGTGAACGGTCTTTTCATTCGCACGCAAAACGTACAAGGGCAGCAGCCCGAAACCTTGGACGTGGCAGCGCGATTCGCATCGACGGATATCGTCTACGTCATCAGCGACAATCTGGTGATCCAAGGCAATCCGGGAGGGTCGCTCGACAATGCGCCCCGCATGAGCGGTCGATTGGCGATCGATCCGGGCGTCGTCGTAAAACTGCTCGGCGCGCGGATCGAAGTCCAGCTGGGCGCCAACCTGATCGCCGAGGGCGACGCCAATCAGCAAATCATCCTCACCTCGCTGCACGACGACAGCTACGGCGCCGGGGGAACGTTCGATACGAACGGCGACAATTATAATCTCGCGGCGCCGCCGAGCGTGGCGCAGCCGGGCGATTGGTCGGGAATCTACTTCGCGCCTACCTCTCGCGGCAGCCTGGACCATGCCTTGCTCGCCTATGGCGGCGGGAGCAGCACGATCGCGGGCGGAACCGACAACTTCAATGTCGTCGAAATCCGCCAGGCGCAGGTGCGAATCGCCAACAGCACGCTGGAAAACAACGCCGCGGGCTTGGCGACCACGCCCACCCGGGCGGGTATGCTCTCCAATGATAGCGCTGCGATCTACGTGTTGGGCGCCCAGCCGATTATCGTCAACAACGTGCTGCAGGACAACTTCGGCGCGGCGATCAGCATCAACGCCAATTCATTGACGAGCGACGTCGTCCCCGATCCGGGACGCAGCACGGGCGCGATCGACCGGTTCAGCGATTTCGACGACAACCGTGGTCCGCTCGTGCGGCTTGACCGGATCGGCAACGTCGCCAATCGCCAGGCGATCAACGGTATGTTGGTCCGCGGCGCCACGCTCGATACTTCGTCCGTGTGGGACGACACCGATATCGTGCACGTCCTCACCAGCGAGATCTCCGTGCCGAACGTCGATTCGCGCGGCGGATTGCTGCTGGAAAGCAGCTCATCGCAAAGCCTGGTCGTCAAGTTGAAGGGAGATAACGCGGGTTTCACCGCCACCGGCACGCCTTCGGACATTCAGAACCGCATTGGCGGTTCCGTGCAAATTATCGGCACGCCCGGACACAACGTCGTGCTCACCGCGATCGGCGATGAAACCGTCGGCGCCGGTTTGACGCCCGATGGTCTGCCGCAGAACTTCACCGATAACGGTACGACGTTGGTCAGTAGCGTCTCGTTGTTGCCCACGGTGCCGGAAGTCAACCGGGGCACCACCATCGACAACGACGTCGCCACCAACGTAGTGGGACACTTCGAGGCCAGCATCGGCGTCGGCGGCGACTTAGGGTCGTTCGATCCCGGCGGTCCGAACCCGATCGGCGTCACCGCGCAAGGCAATCAGTCGCTGCTGACGAACGCCAACTTCGTATTTGATTACGGCAACTACGTGCAGGTTGGAACTAGCGCCGCCACGCGTTTGTCGTCGACGACGATCACCCAACAGCCGACGCTGGTGGCCCCCGACGTCGTCGTCAGCAAGGGCAGCTTCCAAGGCGCCAATGGAACCATCAACTGGACCGTCACGTCGAGCTTCCAGCCCGGCACCACTCAACTCGTCAACACGATCTCGCTGAGCAGCTCTCAGGCGATTGGAGCGCTACGGTTCGTCAATTACCTCGACGAAGACGTGCCGCCGTTTCCCGACGACGATCTACTGTACGTGCAAGGCACGCCCGGACAGCCCGACTTCAAGGTCTTTACGCTTGACGGTCCCCAACGCGTGGGCGTGAGCCAAAGCGGCGTGTATGCGCAGGGGCCGGGCTTATCGGGCGCCACCTTCGAAGGCTGGGCCGCCGACACGTTCGACGATTTGCAATTAAAAATCGCCGCAGGCACGCAAACGTTCACCGTAGCGGGCAATATCAACACCACGAACGATCCCCCCTTCACCGATCCGTCGCTCGGTCTGGTTTACGGATTGGCGGATCAAACGACCGCGTTTTCCTGGCTGGCCGACCCGACGGCGACCTCGTCGACGATCACGACCTATCTCGGGGAAGTCGCCACGGCGCCGACGCTGCCGGGCGGCCAGTGGCGCAGCGTCAAGCTCGACCAGAATTCCAACGACAATAACGTGGCCGTCGTCAATGAGGCCGAACCCGCCAGCACGGGCGGGGTCGACGCGAACGGAACGGTCGCCGCGGCGCAGGTCTTAGGCACGCTCGCTCCCAACCTGAAGAGCGGCGACGACAACCAACGGCTGGGTTTTGTCGTCAATGGCGTCATCAGCCCCAATGCGCCGGGAGACATGGACGTCTATCGCTTCCAGGCGCAGCCGGGAACTCAAGCCTGGATCGACATCGGCCAGACCTCGTCCGGCTTGGATACCGTCGTCGAACTCGTCGACGCGAACGGCACGGTGATCGCGCGCAGCGACAACTCGGCCCAAGAGGCGGCCAATCCTTCGCTGCTGCAATCGGAACTGGCGGGCAACCAGGCGCTGCCCATGCAAAGCGATACGCTCTTGCACGGCATTTACGACCCGAACAGCGCCGCCGACCCGGCCTTGCGCGACTTGAACTCGACGAATCCGTACGACGCCGGCTTCCGGGTCGTGCTGCCGGCCTTGCCCAATCAGACTCAACCTTTGGCGAACTACTACGTCCGCGTTCGCAGCAAGGGCGCCGACCCGCACTATAACGACCTGCACGCGGGCTTGAGCAGCGGCGTCTATCAGTTGCAGGTTCGGCTGCGAGAGCAAGAAGAGTTCCCCGGCTCCACGGTGCAAAACGCAGACATTCGTTTTGCGACCAACGGCATCGAAGTCATCGGTCTGCCCGCTCATTCTCCGTTGATCGCCGAAGCGGGCTCGAGCCAGGCGGCGCATGACACGCTGGCCACGGCCCAGGATCTCGGAAACCTGCTGACGACCGATCGCAATACGATCGGCGTGAGCGGCAATCTCTCGTCGAGCACCACGCAAGACTGGTACAAATTCGAGCTGAACTACGACCTGGCTCAATTCATCGCGGGACTGAACAACGGCGACAAGACGTTCTCGACGATGTTCGACGTCGACTACGCCGACGGACTGTCGAGGCCGAACACCACGATTTCGGTGTTCGACGCCGCGGGCAATTTGATCTACGTCGGCCGCGATTCGAACGTCGGCAACGATCAGCCGCTGCCGGGCCAGAGTTCGAGCAGCGCCCTCTCGGATCTGACGCGGGCCTCGGTGGGCCAACTCGATCCGTTCATCGGAGCGGTGCAGTTGCCGGCCGGGCCGACCCGCACCTACTACGTTGCGATCAGCTCCGACGCCACGTTGCCGACGGCGCTCAATGCTACGTTCGTCAAGGGCGCCGCGCAGCCGCTGGTGCGGCTCGAGCCGATCGATTCGCTCAGCCGCGTCGTGGAAGACCACATCGGCAGCCAGGGCGGTCAAACGGCCCAGGATCCCAAGTCGCTCACGCCCGCCTTCAACGGCGATACGAACAGCCAGGCCGGCATCGACCAGCTCAACAGTTCGGCCACTGGGTTCAAGCTCTCCGACGTGGTGTTGTTCGTCGACCAGGCGGGCAACAACGGCCATTTGCAGACCGTCAATCCGTTCACGGGCCAGGTGCAAACCGACGTGGGCGCCGTCCCCAGCAGCGGCTCCGGCTACGACGACATCGCGATGCGCAACGACGGCCGACTGTATGGCTATACGTTGGGCGCGATCAACGTCGGCGGCGGAAACTACAACCTGATCGACACGGGCAGCGCCACGATTTCCAATCAAGGGAACGATGGCATCGTGACCTACGGGTTCAATACCGCCAATCCGCCGGTGTTGACCGCGAATAATACCGGCGTGCAGGTGCACGCCCTCGCCTTCAATCAAGGGACGGGGGCGAACAATCGGCAGTTGTTCGCCATCGCCAGCTACGCGGGCGGAGTCGGCGTGCCCGGGTTCGTCAACGGCCTCTACCAGCTCGACCCCAACACCGGCGCCGTACTGGGCAAGACCAACAATCCCACCAACCCGACTGATGCGCCGCCAAGAATTGTGAACCTGCTGGGCGGACCGGGCGGGCAGATCACGGGCATGGCATTCGTCAATGGCACGCTCTATGTCATTACCAACCTGGGCGGTTTGTTCACGATCAGCAATCCTGCCGCCAACGCCACGGCGACCTACGTCGGCACGGCCACGGCGTTGTCCGGCATCAACTTTACGAGTTTGACGGCGGGTCCGCCGAATGCGGATGGGGGCAAGTACGCCAACGACCTCTTCGCCACCGACTCCAGCGGAAAACTCTGGTGCTTTGATACCAGCGGCGTTCTGCAAAACGTCTTTTCCAACGGCGCCGCGAGCATTCCCTTGGGGCTGACCAGCGTCGTCGGTTTAGCCTTCTCGACGCTCGACTACAACTTGTGGCACGTCACCAACAATCGCGGTACGGATGCAGGGCACGGCATCAATGTCGCGCCCGACGAAAGCCGCGATCCCGCCTCGGCCAATCAGCCGCAGCTTGGAAACACGAGTTTCTATTTCGGCCTCGAAGCGCCGCCGAGCGTCGACCCGAACTCGCTCAACGCCAATTCTCAGCCCGACGCGGCCGATTACGCCAGCAATCCGTCGGTTTACCACACGTACAACTTGCCGGGCGGCGCCCAAGGCAGCCTGGTCACGAACGCGTTCAGTCTGTCGAATTACACGGTCGGCGACAAACCGACGTTGTACTTCAACTACTTCCTGGCCACGCAGCAAGCCAGCGCCACCCCCGCGAACCCGACCGGCATGCGCGATAGCGCTCGCGTCTTCGCTTCGGTCGACGGCGGCAAGACCTGGCAGATGCTGGCCACCAACGACCCCGAGGTTCCGGCCACGAAGTCGGATCCGAACGGCGAACTGCCGAGCTACACCAGCGTTTCGTCCAACACCGGCTCCGGCGATCCACGCCAGCAAGTGCAGCCGTTGTTCGACGGCACCGGCTCGTGGCGTCAAGCGCGCATCGACTTGGGCGCCTATGCCGGCTATAGCAATATTCAGTTGCGCTTCGATTTCAGCACGGCCGGTTCGATGGCGCAGCTTGGCTTGCCGGGCGATAGCTTCGGCAATCCCTCGAGTCCGCAGCGCGGTCAGGACAATGCTCACGAGGGCTGGTACGTCGACGACATCACCGTGGGCTTCGCCGAACGCGGCGAGATGGTCACCGGCGCCACGTCGAACTCGACGTACTTTACCGTGCCGCAGGATCCGAACGTCGGCGCCCCTCAGCAGATTCTGACGGGCCCTTACCAACTCGAAATTCGGCAAGGCACGACCTACGGAGAAACGGTCAATCCGCTGACGCCCGATATCACGCTGACCCAGACGTTCGACACCAACGATCGGCTCACCAGCGGCTTCACGATCATCGCTCCCAGCGGCGCCGCCGTCGTCGACGGCCAGACGTTCACGATCAGCGACGGAATCCGCACCGTCGTTTTCGAGTTCGATAACAATGGCAGCCTGCAGCGGGCGGGGGACGTAGCCGTTCCGTTCCAATCGTCGTACACGGCGGCGCAGATGGCCAAGGCCATCGCCACGGTTATCAACGCCAACACCACATTGAAGGGCGTTACGGCCGGAACGGTGAACAATTCCGTACTCAATTTGACGGCGCCGACCGGAGCTTCGCTCACCGACGGGCAGACGTTCACCGTGACCGACCAATTCGGCCACAGCGTCGTGTTCGAGTACGACAGCAACGGCAGCGTTCAGAGCGGGCGCGTGGCCGTGCCGTTTACGCTCGCTTCGACGTCGGCCCAGGTCGCCGCCAATTTGTCCGCGGCCATCAGCAGCGCCTCAACGCTGCTCGGCCTGAAAGTCAACGTCGTGACGACCGGCTCGACCAGCCTGGTGGTGGTCAGCGGCGTGGCTTCGAGCACGACCACGGGTAACCGCGTGGAAGTCTACGGAGCGGCGTCGGTCTCTTCGATCAATTCGCTGCAGGGCAATATTTCCGTATCGTTCAACAACCCGGCGATTTCGCCGACGAACGTGGACCACGGCTCGGTTTCGGAAAACGGCGGCACGACCTCGATCTGGGTCACCAGCAGCGCTCCGGCAGGCACTCAAACCACTGTGACTCTCAAGGCCGTCGACGTGGCCAGCGCTGCGGGCATTAATCCGCCGCTGAGTTCGAATGTCTCGCTGCAATACAACAATCAGTCGGGCTCGTCGATCACGCTGACCTTGACCGGGGGCCAGCCGCAGTTGGTGACCGTCACGGGTTTGCCGCAACTCGACTCGAACAACCAGCCGATCGCCGACGGGCCGCAAGCGGTGGAACTCGTCGCCGTGGCGGCCGGTTATAGCAGCAACAGCGCTACGATCGACGTGACCGACGATCCGACGGTGCTGCCCGCGATCAGCCTTTTGATCGACTCGCCCAAGTCGATCGTGGAAGAATCGACGACGCCGATCATGGCGACGATCAAGCTCAACACGCCGCCCTTGGATCACGACCTGATCGTGCGCGTACAAAGCCTCAATCCAAGCGCCGCGACCACTCCGACGACGGTGACGATTCCGGCCGGCCAGACTTCGGCGACGTTTGCGATCAATCCGTTCGACAACAACGTGATTAACCCGGGCGGCAAGCAAACTGCGGTGATTGTGGCAACGGCCGGCGGTTACCTCGGCGGCAGCGACACCCTGACGGTGCTCGACGACGGCAACGGTACGATCACTTTCAATTCGGGACCGACCTACGTTGCTCAAGGTCCGTCGCACATCACCAACGGGCAGTCGGAAAACGTGCCCGATCCGGCGAATCCCGGCGCCAACAATCCGGTCGAAGGCGCGATCGAGACGGTGCTGGCCGATCCGTCGAATCCGAATGTCGTGTATGTCGGCTCGGTCAACGGCGGCATTTGGAAAACGACGAACGCAATGTCGCCCGCGGGACCGTCCTGGACGCCGCTGACCGATAATCTGGCCTCGATGTCGATCGGCGCGCTGCAGTTCGACCTGTCCGACCCGACGCACCAGACTTTGATCGCCGCCATCGGCCGCTTCAGCAGCTTCGCGCTGACGGGCGGCAAGCTCGACGGCCTGATTCGTTCGACCAACGGCGGGCAGAGTTGGTCGCTCATCGATCCGGGCGGATTCTTCGACGGCAAGAATTTGACCGGCGTCGCTGAATTCGGCGCGACGATCGTCGCCACCGACAACGGCTTCCTGGGCGGCAACGGCGGCCTGTACCAGAGCACCGACGGCGGCGTGACCTTCACGACCATCTCGGGCTTGCCCAACAGCGGCCTGCCCGCCGGGCCTGTCTCCGATTTGGCCGTCGATCCGAACAACAGCAACCGGATGTACGCCGGCGTGCTCGGTGCGGGGGGCGGGATTTTCATGAGCTTGAACCGCGGCCAAACTTGGAACAACGTCACGCCCGCGGGGCTGACGCTCAATGGCATCCCGTTCGACGACAACATCCGGATCGCCGTTTCATCCGCCGCAGGCAGCCCGGTTTATTTCGGCTATGTCAGCAACGGCCAGTTGGCGAACCTCTATCGCTCGCCCGACTTCGGCACGACCTGGCAGGCGCTGGACTTGCCGCAGACCAATGAAAACGGCACCACCGAGGGCTTGCAGCCGGGCGGCACCGAAAGCGATCTGCCGCCGGGTGCGCAGGGCGTGATTCACTTCTCGATCGCCGCCGATCCGACGAATCCGAATCTGGTCTACGTGGGCGGCGACCGCCAACCGGGGCCGGGAGACGGCTCCGCGACGTTCCCCAACTCTTTGGGCGCGCGCGATTACTCCGGGCGCTTGTTCCGCGGCGATGCGTCGAAACCGAGCGGCAGCCAGTGGATCTCGCTGACGCACAGCGGCACGGCGAGCAATAGCGCTCCGCACGCCGACTCGCGCCACCTGACGTTCGACGGCAACGTGTTGCTGGAAACCGACGACGGCGGCATTTTCATGCGGACCAGCCCCCAGTCGACCGGCGGCGACTGGCTCTCGCTGATCGGCAATTTGCAGATCACGGAACTGCACAACATTGCCTACGACGAAAACACGAAAACGATCCTAGGCGGCGCCCAGGACAACGGCACGTCTTCGCAGTTGCCTGGCAGCACGACGTGGAATAACGTGCAAGGGGGCGATGGCGGGGACGTTGCGGTCGACGACAGCAACCCCAACTTCTCGATTCACTACACCGCCTCGCAAGATCTGCTCGGCTTCACGGCCACGACCTACGATCTCAACGGCAACCAGATCGGACAGCCGGCATTCCCCTCGTTGATCGTCAACGGCTCGGGCGGTCAGGATATCTACACGTTCGATATCGGCCTGCCGTTCGTCACCACCTTCAAGCTCAACGCGGTCGATCCGACTCGGATGGTGTTTGGCGGCGGCAGCACGGTTTACGAATCGTTTGATGACGGCAACACGCTCACCAGCCTAGGCGTCGGCGGCGTGCCGGGCGGGATATTCGGCGCGGCGATGGCCTATGGCGGACGGATCGTCGACCAGTTCGGCAACGTCTCGAATAACCCGAACGTGCTGTGGATCGGCGCGGGTAATAAGGTCTATTTGCGCAGCACGGCGGGCGGCGCGTTGTTGCAGTCGAACTACGCGGGCGCCAACGTCACCGCCCTCTCGATCAATCCGAACAACTGGCAGCAGGCCTTCGTGACCGACTCCAACGGCCACGTCTGGATGACGACTGATCAGGGCAACAGCTTCGTCGATATTTCCGGCCCGGCGGGCGGCGCGACCTCGTTCACGACGCTGACAAGCAGCCCGCAAAGCATCGCCTTCGTGCCGGGCACGTCGAGCGGAACGCTTTTCATCGGCGGCATCGACGGCGTCTATTCGACGGTCATCGGCAGCAGCGGCGCTTCGAACGTCTGGCAGCGGTACGGGCAGGGCTTGCCCCACGTTCCGGTCTACGATCTCGAATACGTTCCCAGCCAGCAATTGCTGGTCGTGGGCACGATGGGCCGCGGCGCCTTCGTGACGAACGCGCTGGGCGCCTCGGGCAATCTGACCGTCACGGTCAACGGCGCCAAGCAAGTCACCGACGACGCCAACGTATTGACGCAGAAGTTGACGATCGCCCGCAACGGCAACACCGGCGACTTGACGGTTGCACTGTCCAGCAGCGATCCGACGCTCGCCAGCGTACCTGCGACGGTGACGATTCCCGACGGCTCTTCTTCGGTCACCGTCGACGTGACGGTCGCCGACAGCATCCTGGCCCAATACCCGGCCACGGTGGTATTCACGGCCTCGGTGGGCGGGCTGAACAGCATTTCCGACAGTCTCGATATCACTCCCGACGGGGATGACAGCAACACTCCGGTGGACAACGATACTCCAGCGCTTTCGGTCAGCATTCCGGCCGGATCGCAAATTCAGGCCGACACCGGGATCAGCTCGGTCGTGGCGACGGTGACTCGCAACACCCCGACCACGTATCCATTGACGGTCTATCTGCTCAGCAGCGATCCGAGCAAGGCTTCGGTTCCGGTATCGGTCGTGATTCCCGCCGGGCAGTCGTCGGCCAGCTTTGTGATCAGCGCGGTCGACCAGTTTGCCGGCGACATCTCGCGGCTGATTACGATCACTGGGGCCGCCAGCGGATACTTGAGCGGCCTGGATTCAGTGACCGTCGAGCCCGCGACCCACATCCTGTCGTACGATCGCCTGGGAGATCCGAACCTGCTGCGAGAGCAAGGGCAGATTGTCCTGCAGGGCAACAAGATCTCGAATTCGCTCAACTACGGCATCGTGGTCGAGGCGGCGCCTCGCAACCAGTCCACCGGTCAATCGGTTCCGGGCGCCGTGCAGAACTTGAGCACGCTCAACACCACGCGATTGACGCCGGGAGCCACGATCGAGAACAACCTGATCGTCGGCGGCGGCAAGGGAGGCATCAACTTCCTGGGCGATCCGAATGCGACTTCGGCGGCCTTGGCGGCGGTTCCGTTCGGACGGATCGTGAACAACACGATCTACGGCTTAGCGACGCCGGCCGGCATCGGCATCAACGTCGCCCAGAACGCCAGCCCAACCATCCTCAACAACATTTTCGCCAATCTCGCCACCGGCATCAGCGTCGACAACACTTCGAGTTCGACGGTCGCCCAGTCGTCGATCTACCAGAATGACGGAACGAATCTCAGCGGCACGATCGCCGGCTTCGACGCGAACAGCATCGCTCTGAGTGCAACGGCCAAATTGTTCGCCAACCCGGCCGTTGGCAACTTCTATCTGGTCCAAGGCTCGGCGGCGATCGACAGCGCGTTGAATTCGCTTCCCGACCGCGGCGCCATGCTTGCGGCCAAGACGCTCACGGGCATTCCGGGTTCGCCGATCAACGCCCCCAGCTACGACCTGTACGGACAACTGCGCACGGCCAATCCGCAAACGACGCCCAACGGCGTGGGCAGCACGCAATTCAAGGACCGCGGCGCCATCGAAAGCGTCGACTTTACCGGTCCGACGTCGTCGTTGGCGAACCCGACCGACAACGGTTCGCTCGACCAGGAGCCGGCCCTGAACGTCGTTCACGACGTCGGCGCCGCGCTGACCGATTTCGAGATTCAGTTCAACGACGCCAACGGCGTCGGCATCGACGACTCGACGATCGACAGCTCGAAGTTCGTGCTGTATCGCAACGGGACGCTGTTGCAGCCGGGGATCGACTACTTCTTCCGCTACGACGTCAACTCGAAGACGGCCTACTTCACGCCGGCCACCGGCACGTGGCAAAACGGCAATTCTTACACCATCGCCGTGAATAACGGCATGCATTTCGATCCGTTCAACACTTCGGCGCCGGCCAACTCGTCCAACGGCGTGAAGGATCTCGCCGGAAATCTGCTGCTGGCGAATTCGTCGACCGGCTTCACGCGGTACGACATCCTGCTGCAGAATTCGAACGGCGACGCGCCTTCGATCGGCGTGCCGGGCGTACAGTCGGTGTTGGAAAACGGCACGAATGGCACGAACTCGCTGGTGTTCAGCAACGCCAACGGCAACGCCATCACCGTGTTCAACATCGACGCGCCGAGCAATCAGGTGACGATCACGCTCAGCACGCAGCAAGGTACGTTGACGCTCGGAAGCATTAACGGCTTGACCGGCGTCAGCGGCAACAACACGGCTGCGGTCAGCTTCACGGGGTCGTTGACCGCCATCAACGCGGCGCTGAACGGTCTGGCGTTCTCGCCGACGCCGTTCCTCAGAGGCAGCGCGAGCATCGCCATTTCCGCGACCGATACGGCCCGGCAATTGACGGGCGTCGGCACGGCGAATATCTCCATCACTCCGGTCAACCAGCCGCCCTATCTGACGCTGCCGTCGACCCCGTCGATCTTGGAAAACACCGGTTTGATTTTCTCGACCGGCAACGGCAACGCGATCACGATGGGCGACTTCGACGCCGACCCGACCAGCGTCGAGAAGGTGACGATGACCGTAACCAACGGTGCGGTCACTCTCGCCTCGAAGACCGGCCTGACGATCTTGAGCGGCGCGGGCTTCAACGATACGACCGTGAGCTTCCAGGGAACGTTGGCGGCGATCAACGCGGCCTTCAACGGCATGCTGTTTACGCCTACGGTGAATTTCGCCGGAACGGCGTCGATCCAATTCTCGCTCGACGATCTAGGCAACACCGGCAACGGCCCGCTAGGCCAGCCCGGCGTGTACCCGGCGACGGCTCCATTCACGCTGAACATCAACGTCACGCCGGTCAATCAACCGCCGTTCGTCAAGCAGCCGAATCCGCTGAACAACCTGACGGTCAACGAGAATTCGCCGCCGACGGTGATCGACTTGACGCAGGTGATCGGCGATCCGGATACGGCCGACGTGCCGCCCGAGCTGTATCCCACGGTCGCCGTGACGGGTAACACGAATCCCGGCCTGGTTTCCGTGAGCATCAATCCGGTCACCCACCTGATGACGCTGACCTACGGCGCCAATCAGTACGGCCAGACCTCGATTACCTTGACGGCGGTCGATGCCGGCGGCAATCACCCGACGCTGACGTACACGTTCAAAGTGACCGTCAACAAGGTGCAATTGGCGCCCGTGGCGAACAACGACGCCTACCTTTATGTTCCCGGCGTGCCGTTGGCCGTGAGCAGCGACAACGGCGTGTTGGCCAACGACGTGGAACTCAATCACGAGCCCATCCAGGCCAAACTATTCAACGTCCCGGCGCACGGCAAACTGACGCTGAACGCGGATGGCTCGTTCACCTACGTGCCTGACCCGGGCTTCAACGGTCGAGATTCGTTCGTCTACAAGGCCGACAACGGCGCCTTCCGCACCCCGGCCACGGTGACTATCGACAGCGAAGTCTCGCGCTGGGTGGCGAGAATGTACACCGAAGTGCTCGGGCGGTCGACCGCGCCCAGCGACGCCGAGGTCAACTACTGGGTCAACCAATTGGACTTGGGCGAAAGCCGCCAGCAGGTGGCCGACTTCTTCGTTACCAGCCCCGAACGCCGCAGCACGATCATAAGCCACTTGTATACGACCTATCTCGGTCGGCCGGTCGATCAGGCGGGCCTGAACTACTGGCTCAGCGTCTGGGCCGCGAATCAAGGCCCCGAGCAAGTGCAGGCGGGCATCATCGGCTCGGCCGAGTACTTCCAAACCGCAGCCAACGAGTTGCCCAATCTCTCGCCGGCGGCGGCCTGGGTCACAAAGCTCTACGAAAACCTGTTGCACCGCGATCCGGGGCAAGACGAGGTCAATTACTGGACGACGTTCATCTTGAGCCATTCTCGTCAGAGCGTGGTGCTCGGCTTCGTCACGAGCGACGAATATCGTCTGGGCCTGATGCAAGGCATTCCCGACTTCCCCGGCCAGCCGAGCCTGCCGGGTTGGTACGAGCAATACTTGCACCGGCCGATCGACGGCTCCGGCGCTCAATACTGGCTGGCCCAGATGAAGGCCGGCTACCCGCAAGAAGCGATTCTCAAGGGCATCGTCGCCAGCGACGAATACTTCCACCGGGCGTAGCAGGCAGCCGGCGCCGAGCGGCGGCGGCGACAAAAATATGGCCGACAAAAAAAATTGGGCAGGCCCGGCCATGAATTGGCCGGGCCTGCCCGGATGAAATTAGACCTGCTAACAGGCGTGAGGAGTCTACTGGAAGACGCCCTTTCGATGCAAGCCGTACTCGCCTGGCGTTGCGGTTTTCTTTCGAACGCGCATGTCGAGGCCGCCGACTTGCCGCGCGATCTTGCGGTTGGCGACGGCCGAGCCATACTGACGGTGAGTCGCCGTCATCCTTGATTCGTCTCGCGTTTTCGGAGGGACCCCGCATGCCTCGCCGCCCGCTTGCCGCTTGGTTGTTGTCAGGTCTCGTTGCGCTGGGGCCGGCGTCGCCTGCTCCGGCCGAAGAGCCGACCGCCTGGGCCTCGGCCCACCTGAAAGAGCTGTTCACGCTCTACAAGCACTTTCATCAGCATCCCGAGCTTTCGCTCGAAGAGCGCGAAACCGCCGCTCGCGTGGCTGAAGAATTGGAGGAGGCCGGCGCCGAGGTTACCCCCGGCTTTGGCGGACACGGCGTCGTGGGCGTGACGGCCAACGGCAAAGGGCCGACTCTGTTGATCCGCACCGATTTGGACGCTTTGCCCGTCACCGAGCAGACGCAACTGACCTACGCTTCAACCGTCAAGGTCAAGGATGCCCGCGGCGCCGAGACGGGCGTAATGCACGCCTGCGGCCACGACATCCACATCACCAGCCTGATCGGCGTCGCCCGCTACCTGAACGAAAACAAGGACCGCTGGAAAGGCACGGTGGTGTTTATTGGCCAACCGGCCGAAGAACGCGGCGAAGGCGCTCTGCAAATGCTCAACGCCGGACTGTTCGAAAAGTTCCCCAAACCCGACTACGCATTGGCCATGCACGTCGATTCCCATTTGGCCGCAGGCAAGGTCGGCTATCTGGCTGGCTATACGCTCGCGAACGTCGACAGCGTCGACATCAAACTGCGCGGCCGCGGAGGACACGGCGCCTTTCCGCACACGACCGTCGATCCGATCGTCCAGGCCGCTCGGCTAATCCTCGATCTGCAAACGATCGTCAGCCGCGAGATCAAGCCGACCGAACCGGCCGTCGTTACCGTCGGGGCGATCCACGCCGGCACGAAGCACAACATCATCGGCGACGAGTGCCACTTGCAGCTCACGTTGCGCAGCTACTCCGACGAAGTGCGTCAGCATTTGCTCAAGGCCATTCGCCGCAAAGCCGCGGCGACAGCCGCCAGCACCGACGCCCCCGAACCGAGCGT
>DASZUP010000087.1:0-2871 GCA_035547635.1 Pirellulales bacterium | reverse complement strand
TCCTGCCCGTCGGCGGGGGGCGGGGCCTTTGCAAGGCTAGGACTTAGAGCGCCACTGGCTCTGCCAGTGCATGAGGCGTGGCGACGGCCGCGTCGTCGGCACGGGCGGAGCCAGTGGCACTCCGTGGGGGCTGGACGGAATTCGGGCTATGGACCGATTGGACCGTCCGCGAAAAGTTTCGCGGGCGCTGGATTTTTCAATGAATTTTGTTGCTTCCGACGACAAGCTGTTGATAGAATCCGTTGGGCTGGTATCGGGCTAAGCATTTCCGCTTGTTCAGGGCACAAGGAAGGGGAGAGAACACCCATGGGTCGAAGAATTATGGCACGTTCAACCAGACGTCGCGCGTTTACCTTGGTCGAGTTGCTCGTCGTGATCAGCATCATCGGGATGTTGATGGCCCTGCTATTGCCCGCCGTCCAGCAAGCCCGAGAAGCCGGCCGCCGGAACACCTGCAATAACAATTTGCACAACCTGGGCTTGGCGTTGAATAACTTCGTCAGCTCGGGCAACGGCAAGTATCCCGGTTATCGGGAGCCGTTGCAACTGAGCGGCCCGAACATCGCTGCATCGCCATTTGCCCCCGACACAACCTACCCAGTCAGTTGGGTCGTGCCTTTGCTGCCGAATATCGAACGTGCGGATCTCTACCGCAACTGGCGCCAAGGGATGTTTTTAACCGGCGCCACTGGTTACAACCAACTGACTGATCCGACTTACAGCGGCTACATCAATTTGCTCGTTTGCCCGAGCAACCCGCCCTCTTCTCAGTACCCGCCGCCGTGCGCCTACGTCGCCAATTGCGGACAGGTGGACGTTCCTTCGGCCAACGCCACCACTGCTCCCCCGCAAGGCTATCCGTGCGATCCTCGTGACAACGGCGTCTTCTTCAACCGCTACCCCTACAGCGCAAATGCAACCACGATTCCGGCGCCTGCGAATGCTCAAGGAGCGCCCATCGTCACGATGACGCAAGATTTCATTAGCGCCAACGACGGAACATCGAACACTTTGGCATTGTCTGAAAATTCGGACGTCTTCAACGACACCGGCAATGCGAGCAGCTATGCCAATCTCAGCTTGATCGCTCCCTACGAGTACTATAATGGCTTCGTTTGGTATCCGGACAACCAAGCCATCCCGCCCTACCAGCCTGCTTATGGCGGCACTCGCATCTATCCTTATGGGACGATCAATTACGTGGCCGCAGCCGGCACCACGCCTTCAAGCGGTTACTATTACGCCCGTCCGTCAAGTCGGCATCCGCAGGGCGTTAACGTACTGTTTTGCGACGGTCATTCTCGGTTTCTGGCCCAGGAACTCGATTATGGCGTATTTAGCCTGATCATGACCCCGAACGGGCAATACAGCAACACGCCTGGAAATGCGGCGCTCGTTGCCCCCGCCAGCACCAATAATTACCAATACTTGCGGACCGCTCCATTGCCGGACAACGCGCTCAATTGATGCGAAATTGTACAAAGACTGCTAAGCTTGGCCGCTCTCTCCGTTTCGCTTAGCTGAGCCCGATACTTAAAGCCGCCGTTTGCTTCCAAAGCAAACGGCGGCTTTTTTTCTTCGACTAAGGCCGGCGGATCACGAAAACTTGTTTACGGTTGCTTCGCTGCCTCGCGTCGCTTATCGCAACGGATTATCGGCGGCGCTCGACCAGACGCCGGCGCGAGGTCCCGATGACGTCTCGCGTCCGCGGAGCGGATTCTCGTCCGCGGAGACAGCCGGAAGATTTCGTACCGCGTCCGGCTTTCTGTCGACTGCCGCCGGCGAAATGCTCGCGGCGGCTCGTGCTTCGGGCCGGTGATAGCGGGCCAAACGCACCGGCCTCGGGTCCGCCGATCTCCAGGCGCGTTGCTGGCTGGTTGGCTCGGCGACGGGCTCGACGGTTGGCTCGGCGACGGGTTCGTTGGCAGGCGGGGGCGCTTGCTCCTTGATCGCGCCGGGCGCCAACCGAGCGGCCCAAGGATTGGCGACCGTCAGCGGCGCGCTCTTCTCGGCCCAACGATTGGAGACCGTCAGCGGCGCCCTCTTCTCGGCCCAAGGGTTGGCGACCGTCAGCGGCGCTCTCTTCTCGTCAGGCTTTGCTGGTGGTGCGGCGGGCGCCGTAATGGGCGAGGGCGCTTCGAAGGAATCATTGTGCAGAGGCTCGGGTTCCGAGACTTCACTGGCCGAAGCGCTCGATTCGATAGCCGTTTCGGTTGCATCCGGCGCGACCTGCTGTTGAGCTGATTCCTTGGTCGGGGCACGGCTCGCCCCGCGACGCGGCCGAACCGCCTCGGCCAAGGCGGCCAGCGTCGGATGAACCTGAGCGCCGGTTTGGGCGCCTTGGGCTGCGGAGGGCGCCGGCCGGCAACACATCAAGGGGCGCGACGAAATCGGCTGCGAAGCGCCTGTCGCTCCGTCATCCAGCCGCGCGGGGGTATTGGCTTCGGCTGCTTTTAGCAACGGCCCGGCAGGCAACGCATCGTCCGCCGGCTCAGTCGTTTCAAGCTCCGGCAGCAAGCCCGGCTCTGCCGCCCAACAAGCGGGGGCTCCCAGGTTCAAAGACCCAGCTAAACAGGTCAGCGAAATCACGAGGGCCAGGGTGGAAAGTTTCAGGCCGATCGATTCACTAAAGCCGGTCATCTGGGCGATTCTCCGCAGCCTCTTTAAAACGCCGCCTGCCAAGAAAGTCAAAGCGGCAAAGTCGTCACGACCGACAGAATCGGCGATTTTGCCCGCAAACTTTACTCAAATTATCCATTCCCAGGGCGGCCGGCGGGGCGAAGCGTGCTAGCATTGGTAGTTCCGCCGAGTCAAGGACCTTTGGGGAAAGGCTGATCGGATCGCATGGAAGGCAATTCCGCCTGGAAGCAG
>DASZUP010000086.1:0-3513 GCA_035547635.1 Pirellulales bacterium | reverse complement strand
CGCTTTTCAGTTGGATCTGCTGGTTCTGCAGCGAGCCAAACACGGCGGTCAGCGATTGTTCGTTCGTGCCCAGTTCGGCCTGCACGTAGCTCACGTTCTGCTGAGCATTGGTCAACAGCGACGCGGCGCGATTCACGCCCGACACGTCGTTGTTCGTTAGCGCCGCTTTGAGCCGCTCCAAAGCCGTGAACACGCCGGCGACTTCCTGCGGGTTCGTATCGGCGCCGTTGATCATCTCGGGAGCGCCGCCGGCCAACGTGCCAGTCGATGCGAGATTGACCAACCCCGTGCCGTTATTCGGGCTGCCGTCGGTAGGCGTCAGACTGGCCGAGAACAGCGCCGCGACGCCAGGATTGGCATTGAGCACGCTGATCACCCGATTCGCCGTGGCGGTCGCCGTGTCCATGTCGAAGGTCAACGTCTTCGTGCCGGCGTTGTAGCTGACCGTTTCGTTGCCGGGCCCGGCGCCCGAATCGGTGAACTTGACGTGCACTCCGTTCATCGCGGGGCCTGGCTGTACGGCAACGAAGGTCAAATCGTTGTTCAAACCCGCGCTGCCGATGTTGGTACTGGCCGAGACGGCCGCGGTAGGCAGCGGGCTCGAAATGGCGCCGACCGGGAGCAAGCCCAATTGCTGCGCGACGACGCTCGGCGGATTGGCGGCGATCGAAAGCGTACCGCCGGCCGGGTCGTTGTCGGAAATCTCGATGCCGTTGCCAAACGCATTGAGCGTCGCCGTAACCGGAATGCCTCCGCCCAGGTTTGTGGCGTTGTCGTTGATCAGGTCGAGCACGTCCTGAACCGTCCGGGCGCCGGCGACGCTGATGCCGAACGAGACGCCGTCTTTGCGCGTGATGGTAAAGTCGGGCCCGGTCGCTAGCGGCGTCACTCCTTGGCCGTAATTCAAATCCGCCAGCGGCGTGTTCGCCGCAAAGCTGCGGATGCCCAACTGCGTCGCCGTAGCGCCGCCGTTTTCGCCGACCGAAAAGTCGCTGCCGCTCAAGCGCGATTGCAAATTGATGCCGTTGTTCGCCTGATTGATCGTCGCGCGCACGTCGGCGCCCGAGCCGTTGATCGTGTTGAGCACGTCTTCGATCGTCTTGGCGCCCGCGAAGTTGATCGTATACGTCTTGCCGCCGTTGACGATTTGAATGCCCGAGGTCTGATCAAACGTCGCGCCGCTGCCGCCGGCGAGGATGCCCGTGGCCGAGGGATCAGTCCAGGAGTCGGTGATGACGCCGCTGCCGTTGTTGCCCGACTCGCCGATATCGAGTTGTGCGGTGAACAAGCCCGTGGCGTTGATGGCGTTGACCACGTCGTTGGCCGTGCTGGAGCCATTCTGGACGTGGACTTGCAGCGTGTTGGCGTCGGCTCCGGTGTTGTAGGTATTGCTGAAGCTATTGCGGATATCGGCGGGCGAAACAAAGCCGCCCGCCACGTTTGGCTCGGCGGTCGCGTCGCGCGCGGCGGTAAATGTGCCGTCGGCGTTGATGGCCGTGATCAGTGCATTCGTCGAGGTGGCGCCCGTGCCGTCAATTCCTAACGTGAGCGTCTTGGAGGCCGGGTTGTAGACGGCCGTCGCATTGTTTCCAATCGCGCCGGCGTTGACGATGTTGATCGTGACGCCGTTGTAAGCCGCGCCTGCCGTGTTGGCAGTCAGCAGCAAATCGTTGTTGGGCCCGGAGAGCTTCAAGACGGCCTTGGCCGCCGTCGGCGCGGTGCTGTAGGTCGCAAACTCGTTGCCGGCCGTGATGCCCGGACCGGCTTGGAAGTGAGAGTCGTCGACATAATCCACCGTGACGCCGTTGGAAGCCGCGCCGTTCGTGTTGGCCTGGACGAGGATGTCGTTATTGGCGCCGAGCGACGGTATCTGGGCTGTGGCGCGCGTGCCGAGGATATCGGACAAGAGAGTCGTTAAGGTCAGCGCCGGGTTCAGGTCCTGGCCGATCAGCGGTCCGGTATTGTTCAACTGGCCAAGAATGCCAAGTTGGGCCGCCGTCGTGCCGCCCCCCACCTCGTTGACGACCAGATTGCCGCCGCCGGCCGCGTCGAGCTGCAGCGTCAGTCCGGTCGGCGTGATTTCGGTCGTCAGCGTGCGCCCTGGCGGCGGGTTGGCGTCGAGCAGCTTGACCACGTCGCCAACCGTCTTGGCGGTGCTCAGGTCGATCGTCTTCGAATTCGAGCCGTCGGAGACCTGCAAGCTGCCCAGGTTGACGCCTTTCCCGCCATTGAGTTCCGAGAGCGGCGTGGCCGCGGTCAGCACGGGGTTAAGGTCGGAGAAGCCTTGAACTTGCTGTGAAAAGCCGCCGAACGCCGCGTCGCCGGTGATGTTCGTATTGAACAGGGCATTGATGTCGGAATAGCTGGAAATCGTCTTCTGATCGCCCTGGTAGACAACGCCGGCGTCGGTTTGAACGAACGGCTGGACGATCGTATTCGATCCGGCGAACAGATACCTGCCCCGAAAAAGTTGATTGCCGATCTGCATCAACTGCGTGATTGAATTCTGAATCTGCGTCGCCGCGGCGGCGCGCTGCGCATTGGTGGCGGTCGACCCGACGGCGCCGCTGGCGATGCCCTGAGCCGTGTTCATGATCTGCACGATCTGGCTCATGGCGGCGTCGGTGGCCCCGAGATACGACTGATTCGTCTGAACGTTGGTTTGAAATTGGTTGTTCTGGTCGATTTGGCTTTGCAGGCTCACAGCGCGCAGCGCGGCCGGCGCGTCGTCGCTCGGCAGATTCAGCCGGTTGCCAGTGCTGATCTGGTTCTGCAAGTTGAACAAGCTGAGCTGGTCGGCTTGCACTTCGGCCAGCAGCCGCTGACGAACGAAGACGTCGCTGACGCGCGTGCTTGGGATGGGGATGATGCTCATAGTTGCAACAGCGTATTGAGCAAATCATTGATCGTCGAAATCAGCTTCGCCGAGGCCTGGTAGACGCGTTGATAGGAGAGCATCTGCACGGTCTCTTCGTCGATGCTCACGCCGCTAATCGCCGCCTGGTGGCCTTGCAAGGTTTGCTGAAACGTCTGATAGCCCTGCGTCACCGACTGCGACACGGACGAGCCTTGCGTCACGTCGCCGACGAGTTTGTCGTAGACGTCGGTGAGCGTCGTGCCGCCGGCCGAGGCGAGCGGCAGATTCATGAAGTTCGCCAGCGTGGTCGCATTGCCCGTGTCGATGCCGATGCCGGCCGTGCTGGCGGCGAACTTGCCGGGATCGGTCGAAAGGTTTTGGTTCACGCCGAGGTCGGCCGCCGTCGAACCGGTGAAGAACGTGTTCAGCCCCAAAGCCGCCAGGGCGCCGCTCGTGTCGTTGGCAAAGCTGAATTGCACGTCGGGCGAGGTCGTTTTCAGCGTCAAGTTGCCGCTCGTGTCGATCGACGCTTGCAGGCCGTTGATGGCGTTGAACTGCGTCGCCAGAGCGTTCAAGCTGGTCTCGTTCTGGTCCAAGCCGTTGAGATCGACCGTAATCGTCGAGGTCTGCGTCAGGCCGGTTTGCGTGTTGAGCAT
>DASZUP010000085.1:0-3773 GCA_035547635.1 Pirellulales bacterium | reverse complement strand
CCGGCATCTGCTGTTGATCAGCTACGGCGCCGGCAGCGTCGGCTTGAACCTGCAGTTCGCCCAGTACGTGTTTCTGTTCGATCGTTGGTGGAACCCGGCCATTGAAGACCAGGCGATCAACCGCGTCCACCGCATCGGCGCCACCGGGCCCGTGACGGTCACGCGATTCCTTGCCCTGGGCACGATCGAAGAGCGGATCAATCAAGTACTCGAAGAGAAGCGAGAGATCTTCGACACGATCTTCTCCGACGCCGAACCGCACACACACAGCGGCCTGACGCGGCAAGACATCTTCGGCCTGTTCAAGCTCAAGTGCCCGAGCGGCCCGATTAACCTGGCCGCGTAGCCCTGTCAGAACAAGTCCTGTTAGAACAGCTCGTGAATCACCTGGCCGCGATCGATGGCGGGCACCGGCCGGCCGGCGTGATTCAAGAAGCTGACGGTCGGATCGACGCCCAGCACGTGGTAAATGGTGGCGTGCAGGTCGCACGGTTCGACGGGCCGGTCTTGCGGCACTTCGCCCAGGCGATTGGTCGAGCCGACAATGCGGCCCCCTTTCACTCCGCCGCCGCCCAGCAGGCAGAACATGGCGTTGCCCCAGTGATCGCGGCCCGGCGTGCCCATGCTCAAGGGCGGACCGCCGTTGCCGCCGTTGTTCATCCGCGGCGTGCGGCTGAACTCGCCGCAGAGCATGACCATCGTCTTGTCCAGCAGCCCGCGCTGGCTCAGGTCTTCGAACAAGGCGGAGACCATCTGGTCGACCTTGGGCAAGTAGTTCTCCATGCCCGACTGCAGGTTCCAGTGATGATCCCAGCCGCCCAGGTGTACGGTGACGAACGTCGAACCGGCTTCGACCAGACGCCGCGCCAGCAGAGCGCTTTGGCCCCAGGTGTGCTGGCCGTACATATCCCGCATCCGGGGATCTTCCTGGTGAATGTCAAACGCCTTGCAGGCGGCCGAACCGGCCACCAGCTCATAGGCGTCGGTCTGAAAGCGGTCCATGGCCGCCAGCGCGCCGGTTTTGTCGATGTCGCGGCGAAGCGTGTCCATTTCCTTGAGCAACGCGCGGCGATCTCCCAACCGCTCGACGCTCAGACCGGCGGGCGGGCGGATGTTCTGCACCTGGAAATTCGCAGCGTTCGGGTCGCCGCCCGTCTCGAACGGGTTGTGCTCGATGCCCAGGTAGTTGGCGCCGAAGTAGCCAGGACGAAGCCCGATGCTGGCGGCGTACGGAACGGCCACGTACGGCGGCATGTTCGGCTGGCGGGCGCCGGTCATGCGAGTCGCAATCGAAGCGACCGACGGATAATGGCCGGCCGTATTCGCGCCGCTGGCGCCGCCGCGGCTGGTCAGCATCCAGTGGCCGCCGGCAAAATGGTCGCCCGTGTTGTGGTGCAGCGAACGGACGATCGAAAACTTGTCGGCGCACTTCGCCTGCAGGGGGAAGAGCTCCGTGACTTCCATGCCTGGCACGTTGGTCGGGATCGGGCTCCAGATGCCGCGGTACTCGGCCGGGGCCTCGGGCTTCATATCATACAGGTCCATGTGGCTCGGCCCGCCGTCGAGCCACAGCATAATGACCGAAGTATCCTTGCGGCTCACGCCTTGAGCGGCCGAAGCCTCCCTGGCTCGCCACACGTCGGCCAGTCCCGCCGAGGCCATGCCTGCCACGCCTACTTGCACAAAGCTGCGTCGGCTCAATCCATCGCAGTATTTCCGCGTACTACCGGCTTCGATGCGAAACATGGCAGACCTCCTGGAAACCGAAAAGGCGGGACAAAAGGGGCAGGGACATATCGGCATGCTTTGATTCGAACGGTATTCTAATCGGCTTTTCTCGAACAGGTCAACAGAAGAGCCCCCGAAACGGGCTAATGCCGCAACGGCGCCCGCGCCGTTTCGGCTTTTATTAGCGGGATTCGCCCGCGGCCGACACTAACCCGAAGCGCGAGCGAGGGATGGCCGTCGCCGGAAGGCGACGCTTCGCCTCTCGCTCGCGCTTCGGGTTAGTGTGTTTTCCTGCGCGCAATCCCGGTTAGGGCTAACCCATCCACGGATTTCGCGGCTGGCACGGCTGGGCCTTATAATCGAAGTGGCAGAACAGCGACGGCATTTTCAGCGGCTGAGGAATCTGTGATGGCTACGATCGAGCGCGTCCCGCGAATCGAGACGCCTTCCAATCGCTTCGTGTTGCATGGCGTGAGCTGGCAACAGTACGAGGCGTTGCGGGCGCTCGACGAGAACTACCATGTGCGGATGGCCTACGATCAAGGGGCGCTGGAAATGATGTCTCCTTCCGAAGGGCATGAGGAAACCAAAAGGCTGATCCGCCGGATGATCGAAAAGTTGACCGAGGAGCTCGAAATTCCGCTGAGAAGCCGGGGAGCGACGACCTGGAAGAACCCTGAGCTGGAACGGGCCCTCGAGGCGGATGAGTGTTATTACATCAAGAACTTCCCAGCGGTGGCCGGTCGGCGAACCGTTGATTTGAAAACCGACCCGCCGCCCGATCTGGCAGTCGAAGCCGAATACAGCCGCAGCATTGTGGATAAGCTGCCGATCTATGCCTCGCTCGGCATCCCGGAGATTTGGCGTTCGGACGGCGCCGCAATCATCGCCCTGCACTTGGGAGCGGACGGGCGGTATCAGACCCAAGAGTTCAGTTGGAACCTTCCCTTTCTGCGCGTCGCCGAACTGAACCGGTTTCTCCTGCAGTTCGACGGGACGGACGAGACCGCCTGGATCCGCTCGTTCCGGGCCTGGGTCCGCGAGACGTTTGGCGAACAGGAGCCCTCTCATGGCCACGATTGAAAAGATTGAAACGGCAGCCGAGAGCGGTTCGCCCTGCGACTCGATCGTGCTCTCCGGCGTGAGCTGGGAGCTATACGATGCTCTGCGCGAGATTGAGGACAACTGGCACGTCAAGATGACTTACGATCGGGGGCAGTTGGAGATGATGTCGCCATCTGGAATGCACGAGCAGTTTCACAAGCGGATCGGCCGCTTGATCGAGACCCTAACGGAAGAACTTGACATTCCCATACTCAGCCTCGCCGCCACGACATGGAAGCGCAAGCAGCAAGAATTCGCCTTGGAGGCCGACGAATGCTACTTCATCAAAATGGAGCCTCAGGTCCGTGATCTGCTGGAGATCGACGGCTCCCAGGGCTTGCCGCCGGACTTGGCGATCGAAGTCGAGGTTAGCCGGAAAGCCATCGGTAAACTACCTTTGTATGCTCTGCTCGGCGTAGCGGAGGTCTGGCGCTACGATGGGGTCGGCTTGCATGCCTTTCGCTTGACGGCCGACGGCAAATATGTCGAGTGCGCAATGAGCGTCAACCTGCCCTTCCTCAAGGTCGAGGAACTGTCGAAGTTTGTGCCGCGCCGCCCAGGCGTGAGCGAAACCGCCTGGATCCGCGGCTTCCGGGATTGGGTTCGTGAAACGTTTGGCGACAAACAGGTCCCGTAATCAGCTCCTGAGATATTGACCGTGCGGTGGCAGCCTCGTCATTTTCCACGGGCTGCCGAGGGGATAAACGCACGAGGCGGCACAATCTCGTTCTCTCGCCTGCGCGGGCGAATCCGAACAGCAAGATTTGAACAGAAGGCAACGAAGCGAACAAAGGAGCTTGGGCGAGATCGCACCCACCCTGCCCCATCTTCGTTTCCTTCGTTCCCTTCCGTGCAATCCAGGCCTCGCCCCAAGAGTTTCCCCGCCCAGTTCGCCTTTCTCTCTCGCAGTTTCCCTGCGCTCAAGTCGCTCCCCCTCCCTG
>DASZUP010000084.1:0-8360 GCA_035547635.1 Pirellulales bacterium | reverse complement strand
GAGATTTAAGCTGCAGAGCCTGCTTCTTATTTGCCTTCATTCTATCCGTGCCATCAGTGAGATCCGTGGTCCTCCTCCAGTTGCACCGAGGACCGAACAAACCACGGATTTCACGGATGCCACGGATGGGAGCTCCCGCTTATGCCTTACGTCTTGTTCTCGCTGCTGTGCTTCATCTGGGGGAGCAGCTTCATTCTGATGAAAAAGGCGACGCTGGCCTTCTCGCCGCTGGGCGTCAGCGCCGGCAGAGTGCTGGGCGGCGCGGCGGTGCTGGCGGCCGTCTGGCTGGTGCAGCGCGGCGCCTGGCCGTTGCGACGCAAGGATGCGGGCGCCGTGCTGTTCGTGGTGCTGGCCGGATTCGCCTGGCCCTACATGCTGCAGCCGTGGCTGGTGGCCCGGCATGGCAGCGGTTTTATCGGCACGACGGTCAGCTTCGTGCCGCTGCTGACCATCGCCGCTTCGATACCCGTATTAAGCGTTTACCCGACGCCGCGGCAGTTGATTGGCGTGCTCGGCGGGCTGTTCTGCATGGGCCTGTTGACCAAGGACGGCATGGATCGGCAGATACCGCCCGAGGAGCTGTTGCTGGCGCTCTCCGTGCCGGCTTGCTATGCGCTGACGAACGTTTGCATCCGCCGCCAGTTACAGCATGTTCCTTCGCTGCCGCTCTCGGCCGTGACGCTTTCCGTCGCCGCCGTTCTGCTTCTGCCGCCCGCGCTGTGGGGCGAGCATCCAGACCCTGTGGCGAGCGGCGCCTTGCCGTTGGCCGTCGCGTCGCTGGCGCTGCTGGGGGTCGTGGGCACGGGGATCGGCATGTTCATCTTCAACAAGATGGTGCTCGACCAGGGGCCGTTGTTCGCCGGCATGGTGACCTACCTGGTTCCGGTCGGCGCATTGATCTGGGGCTGGGTTGACGAGGAGCAGGTAACGTTGCTGCAGTTCGTCGCGCTGGCCGGCGTGTTCGCCATGGTGGCCCTGGTGCAGTTCGGCGCCGTGGGACGGACGAGCCGCGCGCCGATGGAGCGAGGCGTGCGTTCTGCTTCCGAGCCGCATTCGGGGGCGGAGACCGCCACAAAAGAAAAAACCGGGCCGACCTCGTGAGAGGATCGACCCGGGGGTAGCGGGAGCTCGATTTTGCCGAGACGGCCTGGTTACCAGACGTATTGCATTCGGCCGACGAACCCGTCGAAGGTGATCGCGTTGCCGACGTTGACGTAGTTGTTGGTTTGCACGGCCTGAATGTAGTTCGAGCTGGAGACCGTGTTGAACCAGGCGGCGAAGTAATAACCGCCCGAGACGCGGAAGCGGCCCGACTTGTTCTGCCAGCCGGCGCCCAGTTCGTACTCCAGAATCGGCACCGGACGGAAGTCCTTCCAACTGCTCCAAACCTGCGTTTGCGAGAAGTTGTTGATCTGCTGGTAGCTCGAACGGAAGTTGCCTACCAGGATGTCGGCGAACGTCTTGCCATAGAACAAGAAGCCGCGATTGAGCGCCTTGCGTTCGCCCAACAACCCGACGCGGCCGCCGCCCCCGTCAAAATTGATGTTCGAGCCGACGCTCGTGGCGCCGGGACCGATCGGCTGCATTTCACGGAATTGCTGGGTCAGATGAGCATAGCGGGAGCCGACCGAGTAGTTCAGCGACCAGTTGGCGCCGCCGGCAATCAAGCGACGATAGTCGAAGTCCGCCAATTGAAAGCCAACGCGGTAACGAGCCAAGGCGGCCAGGCTGTCTGAGGCCGTCGTGTAGGTATGCGGATCGGTCACGAGAGAGTGGACCGACAACGGCGGATTGGCGAACAGCGAGCCGTTGGTCTGAGAATTGAAATAGGTATACGTGGCCTGAAAGCTGGAGCAGCGATCCAGGGCAAACGTGCCGCCGAGCCGAAAGGCGCTCGGCGAGTAAGTTGGATTGGCGGTGGCGACGTTGCCGTAGGGCACGGCCGTGGCCGGGTCCACGCCATTTCTCGGCAAGGCGTAGGCCACGTCGGCGCCGCGCGGCCGCAAGATCATGAACTCTCCGAAGAAGCCCGAACGATGCGCCCAGAACGGTTCGCAGCACTCGGTGCAGCAGTTTGTGGCGCAGCGGCCGGTGGTGCAACTTCCCGTTGTGCAGTTCCCCGTGAGGCAGCCGCCTCCGCCGACGCTGCCGCCCGGCGTTGACGCCAGCGGCGGAGGCGGAGCAGGCGGCGCCAGGCCTTCATCGTTCTGCAGAGCTTCGTTGAAGCCCGCCATGGAATAAGGCGCCTTGCCTTCCAGCTCGAGCTCGTCCTTGTCGACGATGTAGCCGTATTCAATTTCGCCTACGTTGGCCAGGTCGACGCCCGTCAGATCCACGTCGGCCGGAACGACCGCGTAGGCTTCCGGCTCGCGCGTTTCCGCTTGCCGGCGCCTGGCGGGATGCGAAGCCTTGCTTGCACCCGCCGATGGGCGGCGCTCCTCTCGCAATGTCGCTTGAGCGGCGACGAAAGGTTTGGGCTCTTCCGCCGCGAAGTAGTTTTCAATGGTCGCAGGCTGTCCGGCCTGCGTGGGCCGTGTGCCGCCGATCAAGGCCGCGGCGATGGCAGCGGCAACGTGGAAAGTCTTCACGCCTGTTACCCTCTCGGTCGATTTGGTGGTGCGAACCGCGAACAGGGAAGGCGAACTGGCCATCCCCCCGCTATCCATACAACACGATCGACCGGACAAGGCGACGCCTTCAGTAGTACCGATACAGTCGGCAAACTTTTTGCAGCTTTCGCAGTTTCACCTGTTTCGGCGAAAATGCCTTTCCCCGCTTGCGCATTTGCCCCTTACGAGCGGCGTGCCGACGCGAGGAGGAGGCCAAAAGAAGAAGCGTCGAGCCGTGACTCCCAGATATTGCGGCCGGCTGGCGGGTTAGTCGCGAAGTCCGCTACGGCTCAGAGCCAGAAAGCCGACGGGCGCCTGTGTTTCGCCCTGCAGAGCCAATTCGGCCAGCGCTTCCCCCAGCACGCCGGTGAACTTGAAGCCGTGGCCTGATAGCCCCGCGGCGAAGACGACGCCCTGATGGCTCGGATGTCGGTCGACGATGAACTGTCCGTCGGGGGACATGGTATACATGCAGACGCTGTGCCGCGTTTGCCGCCGGCTGACTTGCGGCAAACAAGCCGCCAGAAATTCTTCGACGCGGCGTCGTTCGGCGCCTTCCGCCTCGCGCTTCAATTGCAGCGGATCAGCCACAACGGCGCCGCCCGTATGTTCCGCCACCTTGACGCCTGTAGCGTCGATTTGCGGCATGCCGTAAAAGATGCCGCCGGGCAACTCGAACAGGAAGCAAGGGCAGCCGCGGGCGGCGGAGTATGCCGTTTCAATTGCTTCGAACCAGAACACCGGCTTACGACGAACTTCGAGCCTGAGTCCCAAATCGTTCAGCAACTGGCCTGCCCAGGGGCCGGCCGTCACGATCAACGCCCCGGCAGAGAACTCGCCTCGATCCGTAGAGACAACGACGCCGGAACCGGACGTCTGCCAATCGAGCGCCGTACACGGCGTCAGCAGTTCAGCGCCGGCCTTGCACGCTTCAGACAGGTGGGCCTGCACGCAAGCTTCCACCGCCAGGTAGCCGGCTCTTTTTTCGAAGACCCCGCTGGAAGCCTCGGCAACGCGGAACCCTGGCCAGCGCGCGGAAATCTCGCGTCCCGTCAATTCCTCGATTTCGAGTTGATGCTGCCTGGCGCATGCGACCACGCCGGACACGACTTCGCCTTTCGGCGGACCGACTTGCAGCAGCCCGGTTTCCTGGAACAGAAGCTGGCGGCAACGTTCGGACAATTCGGCCCACAGCTCGTAAGCGCGTAGCAAGAGCGGCGTGTAGTCGGGATGTTCGAAGTAGGCCTGACGGATGATTCGCGTGGCGCCGTGCGAACTGCCGCGGTCGTGACCGGGCGGGAACCGGTCGATCCCGAGCGCGCGGACGCCACGTTTCGCCAGATGGTAGAGCGCGGCGCTGCCGACGCCGCCCGTTCCCAGAACAATCGCGTCAAAGTGGGCCATAGCCGCTCATTCTAACGGCTCCGGCAAACGCCTGCATCCGGTTAAGTCGTCCGGGGGACGGCGTCAGGTATCGACGGCATCGTTCTTGGCGTCGGTTTTTTCCGGCGCTTGTCCGTCCTTCACGGCTTTCTTGCCGGCGTCGTGCGCGTCATTCTGCTTATCGCCCGGTTTCTGATCCGCCGGGTTGGAATTGGCCATGATCTCGCGCAGGCGTTTGGCCATCTGGTCCTGCGGCGCCAGTTTCAATGTCTTGTCGAGTTGTGTGACGGCGTGGTTCGGATAGCCGAGGAATCCGTAGTGGAAGCCGAGCAGAAAGCGCGTGGCCGGATTGTCACCCGATTGTTTGACGTCTTTCTCCAAGGCCCGCAGTTGCGTCGTGTAATCGGCGCCCTGGCCGTACAACTCGCGGAAGTTCTTGACGACCACGCCCCACTGGTCTTCAGGCAGCAGCCGCATGGCGTGCTGCGTGGCGCCGGCCGCTTCGTCGAATTGCCCTGTGGCGAAAAGCGCCTGGCTGAGCATCATCATCAGCACGCCGTTTTGCGGGTCGTCAACCACGGCGTGCTTCCAGGCATAGACCGCTGACTTGTAGTCGCCTGCTTTGAAGTCCGCCTCGCCCTTCTCGGCAAACACGCGGGCATTGTCGGCGCTGGTTGTCGATGCGGGGGGCGTTGACGCTGCCGGCGCCGTGGCGCCGACGGCCCCCGTCACCGTCGATGGATAGCCATAGCCGGCGCCGCCATAGCTGCCATAGTAGGCGTAAGGACTGTAGCCGAAATAGCCCGTTCCATAACCATATCCGTACGGATAACCATAGCCGTAGCCATACCCGTACGGAGAGCCATAGTAACCATAGCCATAGTAGGGCCAGCCCCAACCCAAGCCCAAGCCGAACGGGTAAAAGCCAAAGAACGGATTGATGAAGGGATAGTAGCCGCCGTGGCGGTGATGGAATGATCCGCCGCCGTTCCAGTTCCCATGATGGTTTCCATGGTGAAGCCCGGCGCCGGCGCCTGCGAATTGATTACCGCCGTGATGGTGCAGAAAGCCCCCACTGTTTCCGAACGAGCCGGAGGTGCGGCCCAGCAGCGATTGGGCGTTGCCGCCGCCGACATGATGCAGTGCTTGGGCGCCGCCGACGCCGCGGTAGCCGTGCGTGACGGTTCCAGCGCTCAGATGCCGGTTGGTGAACGAGTTGGGATTGTGGTGAATGGCCGACGCTCCGCCTAAGCCCGAATGGCCGCTCAAGCCCGAGTGCGTCCCGAACGAATTGCCGCCGAGATGATGGCTGCCGAACGACGGCGAGCTATGCAGAGAGGAACCCGACAGCCCGCCGGAATGGTGCATGCCGCCGCTGAACCCGCCGAAGTTTCCGCCGCTGATGCCATGATGGCCGCCGCTAAAGCCGCCAATGTGTCCGCCGCTAAAGCCTCCGTGGTGTCCGCCAAAGCCCCCCATGTGCCCCCCGCCGAAGCCGCCCATATGGCCGCCGCCAAATCCGCCGCCGTGACCGCCGCCCCCAAACCCGCCGCCTCCGTGACCGCCGCCGTGCGCCCAGGCGAACTGAGACCCGCACAGCAAGGCCGCAGCGACCAGCGCCGCACAGCACCGAAACGCATAACTACGCATGGCTCGACTCCTAACTTGGCGCCCACATGGCGGTTTTCCCTGCTTTATTCTAAGCGCGCGACTGCAAAGAGAGGGGAATCTTGCTTATTTTTAATCCGAGAAGCAGGTGTTTGGCGCTGCTAACGCGTTTATTGGGCCGCGCAAAAAGCCTCGGCAGGGCGGGAAATTCGCTTCAGATTGTTTGCGTGCCTTGTGCTCTGCCCGCACAATAGGTGCAGCTTCACCGGCCTCGCCAAGTCACTTCTTCCTCTCGGGCGAACCATCGCATGAATTCTCGCTTAGCACCCAGCCGGCTGCTTCTGATGTCGCTTCTGGCCGTGGCGCAGGCATTCGTTGGCCGCCAGGCCGCCGCCGAGCCGCCCTGCGCCAAACGCATCGAAGAAGTCATCGACGCGCCGCTGTTTCAGCAAGCCCATTGGGGGATCTTGATCGCCGAGCTTCAGACGGGAAGAACGCTCTACGCCCGAGACGCCGACAAGTTGTTCGTACCCGCTTCGGTCACCAAGTTGTTTTCCGTGGCCGCGGCGCTTGACGCATTGGGCGCCGACTACCGCTTCGAGACGCCCGTGTTCGCCCACGGCGAAATTGACGCTGTTGGTCGACTGCAAGGAGACCTGGTGCTGGTCGCTTCCGGCGATTTGACGCTCGGCGGCCGCACCGACGGCGACGGCCACATCGCCTTCGAGAGTTCCGATCACATCTATGCTGACTTCGACAGCCGCACCCAATTGACCAGGCCAAATCCTTTGGCCGGTCTCGACGAGTTGGCCCGGCAGATTGCCGCCAGCGGCGTGAAGCGAGTGGCGGGCGACGTGTTGGTTGACGACCGGCTGTTCGATCACGCCGAGGGAACCGGGAGCGGCCCCTCGCGGCTGACGCCGATCGTGGTCAATGATAATCTGATCGACGTGCTGGTAACGCCCGCAGAAGCGGGCGCGCCGGCGCGAGTCGAATGGCGGCCGAAGACCGCCTGCTATCGCGTTGACGCCCAGGTCGAGACGGCGGGCGAAGACCACAAGAGCAGGATCAAGGTGACTTCCGCCGGACCTGGCCGCTTGGTGGTGCGAGGTCAGATTGCGGCCAGCCACGCGCCGCTGGTCGGTACGTATGAAGTCGACGACCCGGCGTCGTTTGCGCGCTCGTTGTTGATCGAGGCCTTGCGTCGCGCGGGCGTCTCGGTCGACGCCTCGCCGTTGGGCGAAAACCGTACGGCAGACTTGCCGTCTCGAGACGCTTATGCCGGAATGAAACGCGTCGCCGTCTTGGTTTCGCCTCCGTTTTCCGAAGAGGCCCGGTTGGTGCTCAAGGTCAGCCATAACCTGCACGCCAGCACGTTGCCGCTGCTGGTCGCCGCCGGGCGCGGCCAACGGACCTTGAGGCAAGGTTTGCAATGCCAACGCGAGTTCCTGGCGAAGGCCGGGCTGGAAGTCGATACAATTTCGTTCGGCGGCGCCGCGGGCGGCGATCCGGCCGACTACGTGACGCCACGCGCCACCGTGCAATTGCTGAGATACATGGCGACGCGACCGGATTTTGCCGTCTATCGAGACGCCTTGCCGATCCTGGGCGAGGACGGCACCCTGGCCCGGGCCGTTGCGGAAGACAGCCCGGCTCGGGGCAAAGTGCGGGCCAAGACCGGCACGCTGCTGTGGGCCAACGTGATGAATGGCGGCCATCTGCTGACCAGCAAAGCCCTGGCCGGATACATGACCACCGGAAAAGGACGCGAGGCGGCCTTCGCCATTTTTGTCAATCACGTCCACACCAGCAACTCAGCCGAACGCGAACAGGTCGGCAAGACGCTGGGCAAGCTCTGTGAAATCATTTGTGCGGCGGAATGACAAAGCGCCGGCGGTTGCTTGCAACCTGTGGGACTAGCTCCTGTGCCTTGAGCGGCGACCGCGCAACCGCAGTGAAATGGCCTAGGGCCGTTTGAAACCTTTGGGCTATATTCGCGGTATAGAGGATAGCCTCTGCGGATAGCTTCCGCGGACTTGTTGGCCCTGGCCAGGAGCGACCGATGCCCGCCTTTGTTCTACGTCTGCTTCGCACTTCGTTGGCAGTCTGCATCGCGAGCGCGCTTGCGCTGGCGGCCCTTCCGCTGCAGGCGGAAACGATCGCCCGTTGCGGGCAAGGCTTTCTGGAAGTGCTTGACGGCTATCGCGTGCTGCACGTCAAAGGCACGCCCTACGAGATGGGCTATCAGCACGGAGCGCTGCTGAAAGACCACATTCGCGAGAACATGCACTACCTGTTCGACGTGAAAGCCAAAGACGCCAAGCTGGAGTTCTTCGGCTTGAAACTGAACCCAAAGCAATTGATCTCGATGATCGTCGAGATCCAGCGGCCTCACATCCCCGAGCGGTTCCTGGAGGAGATGCGCGGCATTGCGGCCGGCGCCGAGTGCGAGGCCGAAGACGTGATCGTGGCCAACTTCATTCCCGAACTGTTTCATTGCAGCGGATTTGCCGTGATGAACAGCGCCACCAAGGACGGCACGCTGTACCACGGCAGGATTCTCGATTATTCGATCGACTGGAAATTGCAGGAACACGCCGTTTTGATCGTTGCCGAACCGGCCGAGCGGACGGCGTTCGTCAACGTGACTTACGCCGGTTTCGTCGGTTCGGTCACGGGCATGAACGCCGAGCACGTCTCGGTCGGCGAGATGGGGGGCCGCGGCCTGGGGCATTGGGAAGGCACGCCGATGGCGTTTCT
>DASZUP010000083.1:0-6758 GCA_035547635.1 Pirellulales bacterium | reverse complement strand
CCCACTCCGATTCGCGGGCCTGCCGTTCGGCGTCTCGTCGGTTTTGCTCTTCGGACCAGGCCGCCTGGAGCTGATCCAACTCATGGTGTCGTCGTTGTAACTCAGCTTCCCGTTCGGCCAGCGACCGGAGTGTTTCCGAGTGTTCCTGCTGTCGGGCTTCCCACTCCGCTTCGCGAGCGTGTTGCTCGGCCTCTCGGCGGCCTTGCTCGTCGAACCAGGCCGACTGAAGCTTTTCCAATTCATCGCACCGCTGCTGCAGGTCCGTCTCTCGCTCGGCCAGCGACTTCCGCCGTTGCGCGTGCTCTTGCTCGCGGGCAGCAAATTCCGCCTCTCGGACCTGCTGTTCCGCGTCGCGACGGCTTTGTTCCGCGGACCAGGTCGCCCTGAGCTTTTCGAGCTCGTCGCGGCGCTGCTGCAATTCGGCCTGCTGAGCTTTCCATTCGTCGTCTAATTGTTCTCGCTGGCTTTCCCAACTCGAACGCCGGCGTTGGTGCGATTGACGCTCGGCGGCCAATTCGGTCAACCGGCGATCAGCCTGCTCAAGCTTCTCGTTGAGCAAGGTTCTCGCCGCGTCCTGGACGGTTTCCCAATCCTGCCGCTCGGCGTGAAAGGCAGCCTGATCTGCGATCAGGGCGCTACGCTCGCTCTCCAGTTGCTGGCGGAGATGTTGAAGTTCCCTCTCCCGCTGGACGAACTCCGCCTCTTGCCGCTGACATTGCGCCTGCCAGGCTTTTTCGCGCCCCGCGTCTTCTTGTCCCTGGCGGCGAGAAGCCTGGCAACGAGCGGCATCGTTCCAATCGGCCGGAGCGACCGGAGCTAATTCGGCCGTCGGCGCGATATCAGCCGGACCGCCGCCTTCGCAGGACAAGACCTCGATTTCGAGCGGCCCAAGCGTCAGCCGGTCTCCTGCGTGCAAGAACGCGTCGGTAAAGTCCTGGCCGTTCAGGCGCGTGTCGGGCGCCCAACGGCGCACGATCGCATGCGCTTCACCCCGCACGATCACGCAGTGCAGCGGCCGAACGTTCGGCTCATCCAGCGGCAGCGTACAACGCGGATCGGAACCGAGCGTGCACTTCCGGGCGGTCAGCCGGACCGTACGTTCCGGCTGCACGCCGCCGCGCAGCAGGAGCGTAAGTTCGCATTTCGGCTGGCCTAGAATGCCGCCGGTTGCAAGCGAGGCAAGCCGTGAACTGGGGTTGGCAGGCGTTTCGGGAAATACCATGAGCGGTCCAGAGTGCGCACGCTAAGCGCATTTTGCGCAAGTTCATGCTGACAGTGGCATTTACCTTACATTCCGCAGGCGGTCAAAGTGGGGGCGGGCCCCCGTGCGGCCGCCTTGGCGTTTGTCCACTTTGCCTAACCGGCAGTTTCTGCTGGTTGGGCGCCGCCGAACCGGCAACGTTTGCAAAAACGGCTGCATATCTTTGCCGGTAATGTCGATTATCGGATAGCGTTCGACGGGGGTAGTCGAACGCGGGCAGACCTCGGCGAATGGGCCTGCATCAGTAACCCAAGTGTCCTGCTGGCTTCCCGCCGGAAGGACAGGCGAGGTGCGGAACGGGGCTACGTCTGGCGGCGTAAATCATTCACCAATAGCAATTTTCCGGCGGAAATGCCGGCCGGCCGGCAAGCCGGGCGAAATTGCGAATTTCGGCGACCCGATATGGTTGCCATGCGTACTATAGTTTGGTTGCTGCGAGAGGCTCAAGACGGCGGAACTCCAACAGCGGCAACCACAAGGAACCGGGGTTTGAGGTAGTTTCAACGAGCGTTCGATTGTCGGCCGGGCGGAGGGGGGGCCGAACCCTCGGCGAGGCGCGAGCATCGGACATTTGAAGGTGACTCACATGGCACGCAAAGATGCGATTATGAAGATGCGCGAGATTCTGATGGTGCGGCGCGATGCGCTGCGCAAGGCTCTCGCCGGCGATTTGAGCTTGCTGCAGGAACTGCGAGAGCAGACGGCGGGCGATGTGGTCGACTTTGCCCTCGACTCCGCGCAACACGAGATCAATTCCCAACTGGCCGAGGTGGAAAGCCGCGAACTGGCCAGCATCGAAAACGCCCTGGAGCGAATGCGTTCCGGACACTTTGGCGTCTGCGAGAACTGCTCCGTGAAGATTCCGATGGCCCGGCTGAACGCCCTGCCCTATGCGACGCTGTGCATTGACTGTCAGCGAGACGCGGAACGGCAAGGCGGAGACGGCGGATTCGAAGCCGACTGGGGCCGGATGGTCGACAGCGGCAACGATCACGAACCGTCGATCAACGACATCGAACTCGACGTTTCTTGATTTCGCAGTCGTTCAGCGGTACAAAGGCGACGAGGACGGCCAGTATGGCATTGTGGGGCGGTTCTGATGCCCCTGCCTGGCGTCCTCTCGTGCCTTCGGTCCTGCCGAGCCGCCCGGGCTGAAGCCCCGTGCGAATCGTGGTCTGCCTTGCGGACGGGCGGTCTTGAGCCGCCTGCCGTCGAAGAACGGACCGAGCGTCTGCGGATGTCACAGGACCCGTTGCCGAGGCGCTGTCTTCGCTCCAGGAGTGCTGTGCGATGGTCAAACGTCCGTTTCTGTTGTGGGCCTGCGGGATTTTCAGCTTAGGCTTGCTGGCGGGCGTATTGCTGTACCCCAGCGCCCGCAGTTGGGCTCAGGACGGTTTCGACGACGAAACGCTCGCCGCTCAGGAGCGTGAACGCCTCTACGATTCGTTGGCCAGCCAGGCCGTCGAATTCGATCGTCAGTACAATCTGGTTAAGACGGTCGTCAGGCTCGTCAGTCCGACGGTCGTTCACATCAAGGCCGAGAAACTGGACAAGTCTACGTCCACGCGGCGCTATCAGCGGGACAAAATCGAAGAGGCCGGTTCCGGGGTCGTGATCGACTACGGCGGCAAATTCTACGTGCTGACCAACCGGCACGTGATCAAAGAAGCCCGCGTCGAAGACATCGAGATTGGCCTGGCGGACGGTCGCGAGATTCGGCCGCTTAAGGTCTGGGGCGACGCGGACACGGACGTGGCGGTGATGGAGGTTGCAGCGCCGGGCCTGACGCCTTCCCGGTTAGGCGACTCCGACAAGGTGGAAATCGGCGATTTCGTGCTGGCTGTCGGCAGTCCCTTCGGGCTCAGCCACTCGGTGACCTTCGGCATCATCAGCGCGAAGGGCCGGCGAGACCTGGAACTGGGCGACGACGTGGAACTGCAGGACTTCCTGCAGACCGACGCCGCCATTAATCCCGGCAACAGCGGCGGGCCGTTGATTAACCTCCGTGGCGAAGTCATCGGGCTGAACACGGCCATCGCCAGCAATTCCGGCGGCAACGAGGGAATTGGATTCAGCATCCCGATCAACGGCGTGCTGCACATCGCCCGGCAGTTCATCGAGCGCGGCCGGGTGGTTCGCGCCTATCTGGGCGTGACTCTCAATCAGCGGTTCAACTCGGCGTCCGCCGTCAAGCTCGGCCTGCCGAGAAAGCTCGGGGCCCAGGTAACGATGGTCAAAGCCGGCGGGCCCGCTCAGGCCGCCAATCTGCAGGCCGGCGACGTCGTACTAAGCTTCAACGGCGTCCGAGTGGAAAACGACACGCACCTGATCTATCTGGTCAGTTTGACCGAGGTGGGCCAAGAGGTGCCGATCGTCGTCTTTCGCAACCGGCGATCGCTGCACGTCAACGTGAAGGTCGGCAACAAGAGCGATTTCGAACGCTAAGCCGCCGCCTGGTGCACGCCGCGCATGATCGCGTCGATCACGCCGGCCGTATCGACGCCGGTCGCCACGTCGATATTGGCGCGCCACTCGGGAACCGAACGACGGTCGAAAACCGTGGCCCCTAACGTCAAATCTCCGTGCGTTTCCACGTCGCCGGCCAGCCGCTCCGTGGTGAACAATTCCGGATTGGTCGCGGCCGCCACGGCCACCGCGTCATGCAGCAAAATGCCTTCCAGTCCGAACAGTTGTCGGTGAGAACGGAACGCGAACGGCAGGATCTTGCGCAGAAACGCGCCGGCCCGCGTCGATTCGTCCGGTAGCTGATCGAGCAGGTCGTAGGTCAAGACGACCTGGTTGGTCACGTCGAGCGGGATCAATGTTTTGGTGGTCCGCGATCGAAATACCTCGCGCGCCGCTGCCGGATCACAATACATGTTGAATTCGGCGGCCGGCGTGATGTTGCCCGGGCCGTGAACGCTGCCCCCCATGATTAATAGCTGGCCCACCTGGTCGGCGAGGCTGGGGTCGCGCCGAAAGGCGTTGGCAATGTTGGTCAGCGGACCGAGAGCAATGATTGTGACGGCCTCGGGCGCCATCCGGATCTCGTCGGTAATCACCTTTTCGGACGGGTGTTGGTGGTGCAGTTCCGCGACCGGAAAGCCGGCGTTGCCCAGTCCGTCAGCGCCAAAGACATGCCGGGAATCAGTCACCGGCGCCCGTTCAGGCTGTACGGCGGCGCCGACGCGCGGCCAGCGCGGCGGATCGAGCTGCTCGATGATTGTTTGAACGTTTCGCGTGGCCTGCTCGGCCGGCACATTGCCGGCTACCGCCGTGACTGCCACTACCTCTAACCGAGGATCGAACAAGGCCATGGTCATTGCCACGGCGTCGTCAATACCCGGATCCACGTCGAGGATCACTTTACGGGCCATACCGATCGCTTTGAACTCCAAGTCCAAGGGAGAAGAGGGCTTCCGAGCATGGGCTGATTCTAGGGAGTTGACGCCGGTCGAACAAGACGACTCGGCGGTCGGCGGTATCGTAAGGCATTGAGTCGTAGTAAGATTGGAATTTCTCGCGGCGGTGAGAATAGCAGCCCTGTTTGGGCCGAATTTCCTGCCGCGAGCCCTTCAGCGCCGCATTCTGTTTTGCCCCGCGAGGAGCCGAAAGTTTGAATCAACAAGTCCTCGGACGCCTGTCGGGCGGCGAAAATCTCTCGTTGGAAGAAACGGCCGCCGCCGTCGACGGCATCATGCAGGGTCGCTGGAGCGAAGTAGAAATCGGCCTGTTCCTGACGGCCTTGCGCGCCAAGGGGGAAACGGTGGATGAGATCGCCGGCGCCGCGACCGCCATGCGCCGGCACATGACGCCGATTCACAGTCATCGCCAAGGAATCATTGACACCTGCGGTACCGGCGGCTCGTCCTCCGCGACGTTTAATATTAGCACTTCGGCCGCCTTGGTGACGGCCGCCGCGGGCGTGCCGGTGGCCAAGCATGGCAACCGCCGCGTGACCAGCAAAAGCGGCTCGGCCGACGTGCTGGCCGAGTTGGGCGTCAACCTGAACGCCACGGTCGAGTGCGTGGGATCCTGCCTGGACGAGTTGGGCGTCTGCTTCTGCTTCGCCCCCCTGCTCCATGCGGCCATGAAGCACGTGGCGCCCGTGCGGCAGAAGCTTGGCGTACGAACTATTTTCAATCTGCTCGGTCCGCTCACCAATCCGGCCGGAGCGCCGTTTCAGCTAATGGGCGTTGGTCGCGACGAGCTGCGCCCCCAATTGGCTGCCGTGCTGAACCGACTCGGCACGCGCCGGGCAGCCGTGGTGCATGGAACCGACGGTCTGGGCGAGGTGACGCTGGCCGGCCCGACGCGGGTGACGGAAGTTCGCGACGGCGAACTGCGAGAGCTCGTCTGGTCGCCCGAAGATTTTGGCCTCCCGCACTCGAGCCTGGAAGCCATTCAGGTCGAGACGCCCGAGCAAAGTGCGGCGATCGTTCGCCGCGTGCTGGCGGGTGAAGCGGGACCGGCCCGGGAAATCGTACTGCTCAACGCCGCCGCGGCTCTGTGGGTCGCCGACCGTGCGGCAACATTGCCGGAATGCGTCAAGTTTGCGGTCGAGGCGATTGATTCCGGCGCTGCGCGGGAGCTTCTGGCGCGGCTGGTTGAGCGGACGAACCGCGGGTGAGCCTCGTCTGCAAGTCGCCAGCCTTTCACGGCGTCAGCCAATCGTCCACATGCAAGCCCGGGACATGGCGAAAGTCGGCGCGGTTATGCGTGACCAGGGTCAAGCCATGCACCAACGCGACTGAGGCAATCACTAGATCGACCGTGCTGACCGATACGCCTTGTTTCAGCAAGGTCCCTCGTATCATGCCGAACTGGCGAGCGCAGGCTTCGTCGTAGGCGTTGACCGACACGTCACGGAGCAAGTCTGTTTCGATGGCGGTTTGGATGCGCGTAGGATTCGAGCGACGGTATGCCCAGGCGTAGAGTTCGCCAAGCACAATACTTGAAATGAAGAGCCGTCCGGCATGCTGAACGAAGCGATGAGTGAGGCCCGCGGGGCGACGTAAGTGCTCGGAACAAATGTTTGTATCGAGCAAGAAGCTCATTTTGGAATGTCTCGGTTCTCTCGCGAGCGATCGAAGTGGATTTGTTGGAGGATTTGATCATCTTCTTCAGTCCACGAATCGGCGAGCGCGCCCGCCGAGCGACGGATGCCGTCTCCCCACGTTTTCGCAGGCGGCGCGGCCTTGACGACCACCTCCACTTCGGCGCCGTCGGCCACCCCTGGATCTTCAGACAGCTCAATCGTTCGCCCGTGAACAATCCCGTGGATGATCTTGGTCATGATGCGCTCTATAGAAATGTGAAAACCCTATTTCCAGTCTATGTGCGCCGTAAGACGCATGCAAATCGGGCGCACGGACGACTATCACGTTCAAACTGACACATCCGACCTGAAACCGTCGAACGAGCATCTCGCTTGCTCGCAAAGCGCCGGCAAGCCGAACGCCGCATAAGCGAGGACGCATACGCTACGCCTTGCCCT
>DASZUP010000082.1:0-7414 GCA_035547635.1 Pirellulales bacterium | reverse complement strand
TGATAGCGCGGCAGGCCCTCGGCAATCAGATCCTGGAACTGGCCGCCGCCCGGGTTCGACGTCTTGACGAGGATGAACAACCCGCCCCCTCGCTGCACGGCCACCTCGACGAACGGCCGCAAGCTATCGTCGCCCAGATAGGGGCTGACCGTCAGGGCGTCGGCGCCCCACGCGCTTTCACGTCCCAGGAAGCCATCGGCATAGGCGGTCGCCGTGGAGCCGATGTCGTTGCGTTTGCCGTCCATGACGATCAGCAGTCCCGAGGCGGTAGCGTACCGCACGACTTCTGCCAGAGCTTGCATGCCGGCGGCGCCGAGCTGCTCGAAACAAGCCGCCTGCGGTTTGACCGCCGGTACAAGCGGCGCCACGACATCAATCACGCCGCGGCAGAACTCCTGATAGGCGGCGGCTTGGGCGGACCAGTCTTGCGGCCCGGCCTCGCACAACCCCGCCGGCAACTGCTCGCGCCGCGGATCAAGCCCGACAACCACTGGGTTTTTCTTGCGTCTCACCGCCGCAGCCAGGCGATCGCCGAAGTGCTCTGTGTATTCCTCGCTCATGGCCAGCAATTTAACCAAAACTTCCCGGCGTCGAAAGCCGCAGCGGCGCACGCTGCCCGTTGGCAGTGGTGTGAGCGGCCTCCTGGCGGGCACGTCTTTTCGCCCGCGGTCTGCCACGTTCGGGGGCGCGGCAGTCGCGCGTTCGCGCCGTATCGCCGCCAAAACCGGTCCAAATCGACAGCCGCATCTTTCTGTCGACGAGAGAGCCTCGCCCACCCGATTAGCTGTTCTACCGTTCGGCGATCAGTTCGCGCTTGCGGACTGCTCGCCGGAGCGGATGCATCGTGCGGGGCCCCCCTTATGACGAATCCTCAAGCCCCCGCCGAAGGAGTGCCGCGCCGACGCGCTCAGATGTTGATGCTACCTACCGCCGACGCTTGGGGCATTGACGGGACTACGGGCCGCGCAGCGCTAACCAACGCCGCGCTCATCAAGCTCCTCGATGATGCGCCGGATGCGCTCGTCGTGGTCGATGCCCAGCGCGAGATCATGCTGGTCAACCGCCAGGCCGAGTGGCTGTTCGGCTATTCGCGCGGGGAACTGCTCGGCACAACGCTGGAACAGCTTCTGCCGGAGCGGTTCCGCCCCGGACACGCCGAACAGGTGCAACGCTACGCGCAGTCGCCCACGTTCCGGCCCATGAGCGCCAAGGCCGGGTTGTGGGCGCGGCACAAAAGCGGGCGCGAAATCCCCATCGATATCAGTCTCAGTCCGGTGCATACGGCGGGCGGCACGCTGATTTGCGCCGCCGTGCGCGACGTCACCGAGCGCAAACGCATCGAAGAGGCCCTGATCTACCAAGCGCGGCATGACGCGCTGACCGGGGCGCTCAACCGTCGGCGGTTTCAAGACCTGTTCAAGCTGGCCTGGAACCGCAGCCTCGCGGAAAACTCGCCCTTGGCCTGCGTCATGCTGGACGTCGATTACTTCAAGAAAATCAACGATACGCACGGGCATGTCACGGGCGACTCCGCCTTGCAGGCCATCGGCGCCTTGCTTAAAGCAAATGCCGGCCCGCGAGACCTGGTCTGCCGTTACGGCGGAGAAGAATTCGCCGTGGTCTTGCCCGACATCGACGAGACGCAGGCGGCAGCCTGGGCCGAAAGGCTCCGCGCCGCCATCGCCGCCGCCAGGATCCCGCTCGACGAGCATCGCACGCTTGAAATCACGGCCAGCGTGGGGGTCGCCTGCCGTCGCGACGAAACAGCCTCGACGGAAGCGCTTTTGGAACTGGCCGACCAGGCGATGCTGACCGCCAAGGAAACCGGGCGGAACCGCGTGATTTCGTCGAGCATCCTGTCAAGCACGGTCCAAGGCATTTCCAGCCGCGCGCGACAGTCGCAACTGCTCGATCGGTTGGTCGCCCGCGATCTGATGACGGCGCTGGTCGCCTGTTTGAAACAGGGCGATGCCATCCAGTCAGCGGCGGAATACTTCCTGCAACTCCGGATCGGCGCCGCCCCCGTCGTATCCGATGAAGGCCGCCTGCTCGGCATCGTCTCTGAACGGAACTTGATCGATGCGACTGCCCAACACAACCCCTGGCTACGTACGGTGGGCGATTGCATGCAGGCGGACGTCGTGGCTTACGAAGAAGAAACGCCCGCCAGGCAGGTGCTGGAGTTTCTCAACCGCACAGCGACCTATTGCGTAGTCGTCGTGCGGCAGGGCTTGCCGACGGGCATCGTCACGCGCGGGAGCCTGCTGCGGTGGTTTTTCGCCTGGGCTCAACTGCGTCACGATCCGCCCCACGGCTCCGCCGCCGACGAGCGGCAAACCTCGCTGCGCCCACGCGATCGCTTGCTGGCGACGTCATCCGCGCTTGCGCAGCGTTGTCTTGATCTGCATCGGGCGCTGGCCGAAGGCGGCGAGTTGGCGCCGCGCGTGGTGGCCGAAGTGACCCGCGTCCAAGAACTGATCAACGATTTGCTCGGCCACTGCCAGCCGCTCTACGTGCCGGAACTTTCCGACTGATTGCGCGGCGAAATTCGTTCGTGGCGCCGAGACTCTTGCGGCGCCGCAAACCCGCTCACTGCGGCGAAGCGTTCGTCGCGACCGTAGCCATCGCCGGTTGCAACACCGAAGCCCAGAGCGTATAGCCCTCGGCGCTCAGATGCAGGCCGTCCGCCCGAAACAGTTCCTTGCGCGGCATGCCGTCGGCGCCGAGCATTGGCGTGAAGACGTCAACGTAGCTCAACTTGTCATCCTGCTCGTCGACGTATTGCTTGATCAAGCGGTTCGTCGCTTGCATCCGATCGACGAGCGACCAGCGCAAAATGCTCGGCTTGATCGAGAGGTAGGCAATGCGAGTTTCGGGGAGCGATTTTCGCACGACCTGCACAAATTGCTTGAAGTCGCCGAACACCTGCTCGGGCGACTTGCCTGCAGCAATGTCGTTATCGCCGGCGTACAACACGATCAGTTTCGGCCGATACGGAATCACGATCCGGGGGGCAAAATGCACCGAATCGGCCAACTGAGAACCGCCAAAGCCCCGATTAATTGTCGCAACGCCGGGGAACGATTCGTCGAGTTTCCAAATCCTGATGCTGGAACTGCCGACGAACAACGCTGCGTCCTCCGGCGGCGCCTGTTTGCGGTCTTGAGCTTCGAACGCCTGGATCTCTTTTTCCCAGCGGTTCGTTGAGGGCTTCTCCGCGGCGCCAAGCGCATCGCAGCAGGCGCTCATGCCGCCCAGCAGCAATAAGACCGTCAGTTGAGTGAGAAAGCGACGCCTGTTGGACGAGCGGCTCACTACATGCATTTCCATAATACCTTCGGTTATCAGCCTGGCTGGCGAGACGCACAACACAATGATACCGGACATGTTGACAACCGGCACTCGGCTCCGCAACCGTCTATCTCGAACTCTTGGCCGTCGGGCCTCAGCAGCCAGGGATCTTGCCCGCCCCGGGGGACTGGCGGCGTGAATGGTTGGGAATGCGACGGATCAAACCCGGGCGCCGCTCTAGAGGGCGTGGGCCAGGGACACGATCTCAAAACTTGCGCATTTCTCATTATACCTCCGCATTTTCGGCCTTTCCGCGCCGGTCGGATTCGGCCTAAAATCGCAAACAGGGGCGCGATCGCCCGGCATGGGGCGGAAAACGGAGAATTTAACCCCAGGAAAAGAGATGGCGAAACCGAGTTCGGGCCCGCGGCTGGCGGTGCTGGGCGATTTGCATTATGAGCTTCCTCAACACGATCGATATGGCGCCGCCCGCAAACAGTTGCTTGCCCATCGGCCCGACATCGTTTTTCAACTAGGCGACCAGGGGGGGTACAGTCACTGCGGCGCCTGGCAATCGTTCATGGAAGGACTCGAGTTCCTGCAGGGATTCGATCGCCCGTTTCATACGCTGATGGGCAACCACGACCTGGAAGGTCCGGACTACCAGACCGACGCCCAGTCGGTCGCCGCCTGGTGCGAAGCGTTCGGCCGCAAGCTCCCGTATCAAACGGTTGAGTTAGGCGACGCCGTGGGCGTTTGTCTCTCCTCCACGCGTTTCCGGACGAACATCGGCTGCTGCCACGAAGTCTATATCGACGACGTTCAATTCGCCTGGTTCCGCGACACGCTGGCCGAACATCGCAACCGGCCGACGTTCGTCTTCTCGCACGCGCCGATCATCGGTTCGGGATTGCGCGTGCTGCAAAGCATTCACCTGAAGTGTCCGAATGCCTGGATGAACCATACCGACCGGCCCGAGCGGTTCATCAAGCTGGTCCAGGACAATCCGCAAATCAAACTGTGGTTCTCGGCCCACAACCATCTGGGCCAGCACTATCCCGACTCGGTTTCGCGGGTCAACCAATGCACGTTCGTGCACACGGGCGTCACGGGCGAAGTCACGCGAGACGGACGAAACCATAGCCGGCTGGTCGACTACGATGCGTCCGGGTTCACGCTTTCGACCGTCGACCATGCCACCGGCGCGGCCGCGGCAAATCTGCGACACGACTATGCGACCGGTCGCTCGGAACTGCTCTCGCCTCACGACGGCGAGGACGGCGACGTGCACTTTTCGCCGCCCGTCTTTCCAAGCGGAAACGACCGCTGGGAAATCGGCGCCAGCGCGTTTGCGGTGCATCGCCGGATGCTGGTCGAGTTTGATATCGCCCTGCGGGCGCCGCTGGGCGTGGTGCTGGAAGGCGTGGAGCAATCGCACGTCGAGATACGCAACGGCGAGTTGCTCGTTCGCGAACCAGGAGGTTCGCAGCGCACGATCAAGCCGAACGCAGCGGGTCGCTATTCGCAAGTCTTCGAACCCAATCCGCGACGCGAACAGCGTCTGTCGGCCTGACCGTCCCGTCCAGCGCAGTCGCCATGTTGCTACGCCGCCAAGCCGACGACTCTGAATCGCCGGCGCTCACCGGCGGCTCGACGCTGCGCGTCATGCTGCGACTGGCGGCGCCGACGCTGGGCGAGCAGTTGCTGATGGTGCTGGTGCTGATTTCCGATACGGCCTTGACCGGCCGGCGGCTCTCGCCCTTGCACCTGGCGGCCATGAGCCAGATGGCTTACGTGATGTGGCTGCTGACCAACTTGTTCGCCGCCGTCGACAGCGGTGCGACCGCGCTGATCGCCCGCTTCGTCGGGGCCGGCGATCGCGAGACGGCTTGCCGCGTGGCGAACCAGGCGTTTTTGTTAGGCGTCGGCCTGGCCGTCTGCGTCACGTCGTTCGGCTTGCTGTTTCTCGATCCGTTGGTCGACTTGATGGGCCTGCCAGCCGAGCCCGCTGCGCTCGCCACGCGATATCTGCGCATTCTGCTTCCCGTGCTGCCGCTGATGATGGTGATGTCGGCCGGCAACGCCTGCCTGCGCGGCGCGGGCGATACGGTCTCGGGCTTCGTGGCGATGATCGCCATGAACCTGGTCAACGTGCTGGCGAGTTGGAGCCTGGCTTGCGGTTGGGGCCCCTTGCCTGAGTTGGGCTGGGACGGCGTGGCGATCGGCACGGCCGCGGGTTACTCGGTTGGCGGCTTGACCATGGGAGCGCGGCTGGTGCGAGGGCGAGCCGGATTGAAGCTGCATTGGCGCATGCTGCGCCCCGACGTCGACCTGGCCCGGCGGCTATTGCGGGTCGGCGTTCCGGCCGGCGCCGACGTGATGACGATTATCGGTTGCCAGTTCTGGTTCAAACGGATCGTCAACCAGCTCGGCTCGCTGGCGGCGGCCGCGCACGGCGTCGCCATCAATATTGAGTCATTGGCCTATCTGCCCGGCACAGCGTTTCAGGTGGCAGCGACAACTTTGTCCGGCCAGCATCTGGGCGCCAAGAACCATCGTCAGGCGACGCATAGCGTGCTGGTAGCATGCGCAGCCGGAGGCGGATTGATGTCGAGCGTCGCCTTGTTGTTCTTCTTCGCTGCTGAACCGTTGGCGTGGCTATTTCTGGCGCCGGGCGAGGAGGCGCTCGCCGCACAAACGGCGGCACTACTGCGAATCGTGGCCATGGCGCTGCCCGCTTTGGCGGTACACATGGTCCTGACGGGCGCCTTGCGTGGCGCCGGCGACACGCGTTGGCCGCTCGGCTTCAGCCTGATCGGCATGCTGGCCGTGCGCATTCCGCTTGCCTACTGGCTGACGCAAACGCTCGACTGGGGCGTCGCCGGCGCCTGGTATGCCATGGCCGCGGACATCTACGTGCGTTGCATTCTGGTCGTCTCTCGTTTTCTGCACGGCGGTTGGAAGCAAGTGGAAGTGTGAACGACGCTTCTCGAGCGCCGCACCGGCTTGTCGCTGCCCGGCGCAACGACAACAATGAAATTGCGAATCTGCTCGCCCTCGCGACCTGCATCCTGCGGCGCGCTGAATTACTCCGAAACGGAGCCGAATCGTCATGCATGCCTCCTCAACCGACGCCTCGCACGAGCTGTTGTTCGAATTCCAAGACGGAGTCGCGCGGCTGACTCTGAACCGGCCCGAAAAACGAAACGCGTTAAGCGAAGGATTGCTCAAGCGGTTCGGGGCCGCGCTGGACGAGATAGCCGCCAATGCGGCCGTGCGCGTGGTCGTGCTCGCCGCCAACGGCCCCGTCTTCTGCTCCGGACACGACTTGAAGGAGATGGTCGGCCGCTCTGAGTCGGACTATCAGGCGCTCTTCGGCCGCTGTTCTGCCGTCATGCAGAAGCTGCGGCGGCTGCCGCAGCCGGTGATTGCCCGGGTGCAAGGCCTGGCGACGGCGGCAGGTTGCCAACTCGCCGCCACGTGCGACCTGGTCGTGGCCGCTGAAGAAGCAAAGTTCGCCACGCCGGGCGTGCAAATCGGCTTGTTCTGCAGCACGCCCATGACGCCGCTGGTAAGAGCCATTCCGGCCAAGTTCGCCATGGAAATGCTGATCACCGGCCGGCCCATTTCCGCGGCGCGAGCGTACGAACTGGGCCTGGTCAACCGCGTCACGCCGGCGGATGAATTGGACGGCGCCGTGCAAGACTTTGTGGATGCCATTCTCGCCGCCAGCCCGGTCGTGATGAAGCTGGGCAAAGCGGCGTTCTACGAGCAACTCGAATTGGCGGAACACGAGGCCTATCCGCTGGCCACACAGACAATGACCGACAACGCCGTTTGCCACGATGCTCAAGAAGGCATTTCCGCCTTCCTTGGCAAGCGTTCGCCCGAGTGGAAAGGACATTGAGGAACGTACGCCATGCCCATGGCCGGTTTTGACCAATTATTCGCCGAGGCCGATGCGGCGCGCCGCGGGCTTGCGGTGGCCGTGGCCGGCGGCGCCGATCGCACCGTGCTGGAAGCCTTGCGCTCGGCTTGCGACCGCGGTTGGATCGAGCCGCTCGTGGCAGGACCGGAAAGCGACGTCCGCCGCGTCGCTGATGAAGGCGGCATTTCGCTCGAG
>DASZUP010000081.1:0-4357 GCA_035547635.1 Pirellulales bacterium | reverse complement strand
AGCACGGCCGTCTCGCATCATACGGTGCTGGCCGGCGTCTGGGACGATCGCGTTCGCCTCTCGCAATTCCGCGGTCGCGGCCCCCACCTCGACTCCCTGCCGACGTTGCTCGAGGACGCGGCCATCGGCGTTCCGGCCGATCTTAACCGGTTGCAGCAACTCGATCCTCAGCAGTTCGTGCAACGGATTCTCTCGGGCAACTTGACGTCGGAAGATCCTCGCGGACAGCTTGACCTGTTGCGGGCCAAGTACGAAGAGGCCATGCAGCAGCTTCGCAAGGTCGAAGAATTAATGCAAAAACTGCAGAACCTGGCCTCCGATCTGATCGACGACCCGCTGAATTTCGACGTGGGGGAATTGGTCGACGTCATCAAAGAATTCGAAGACCTGACCAAAACGTCCGTCCCAGGCGCCGATGACATCTTGAAGGGGGGCAAAGACGCGCTCGACGGCGCCCGCAAGCTGCTCAGCACCGATTTCAGCAAGCTGCCCTTGCAGCTAAAAAATGGCAAGACAGCATTGCTGCCCGAACTCAAGGATTCCGCCGGCAAGCTTCGCGGCGCGCTCGATCAAATCAACGGTTTGCTGGAGGAGCAGCCGTGACGCCTGGCTTGAATGAACGCCGCGATGCGGAAGACGCCTCGCAACGCCGACCGCCCAAGCTTGCGCTGGCGGTGCGACTTGCCCTGGTCGGTTGTCTGCTGTGGGCCGCGCTTTCGTCCGCGCGATCGATTCAGCGTTGGTTGACGCCCGCGCCGCGCAGCGCAGCGGAGACCGACGCTTCGCCGCAGGCCCTTGCGAATCCGGCCCATGCGTTACTCGCCGGCGCGCAGGGACGCGGAACCTGGACGCTCGCCGGGATCCCCTGGCAGGTGCGTGTGGAATCCGCCGATTCCGCAGCCGCGGCGCGCCGCTGGACCGAACCGCAGTCGCTGCCGTCGCCCGATCCGGCGTCGCCGGGCATCGATGCAAAACGGCTGGCGCCATTGCTGGCTCAACTCGGCGCGGGAACAAACGGGGCCGCTCAGGGCGGAGCCTACCGCGTGGACGCCGAGGGCTGGAAGCTTGGCGCTCAAGTGCGGCGCCAAGGGCCAAGGGAAGAGATCGTCTCCTTGCGGCTGGCGGCCAGACAAGGCCCGGAGCGTTGGCAGCTCTTCGCCTTTTCTCCGCAGCCGCCGCGCGACGGCCCCAAGGCGCCGAGAGCGAACGATTTGCTGCCGCTGGACGGAGACGTTCGCCGGCTGGCTTGTCGCCATGCAGAAGACAATGTGCTTCAATGCCAATTGCTGCAGGTCGAACGCTCCGCGGCAGAACTGCTTGCCGATTGGCGCAAGGCGGGCTGGACCGTGCATTGCTCGGAGCAAAGCGAAGAGCGCGAATTGCAGAGCTGGCTCTGCGAGAGCAAGGACTACTGCGTGCAGGCGTGGCGCTGGCGCGCCGGCGCCTTGCACAATTTGCTGCTGGTGCGTTTGGAGCGCGCCGGCCTTTAATGAACGCCTGACTCGGAAAAACTGATCTTCACCATGTCGACGTTTGTCAAACTATTGTTGCCGCTTGGCCTGGGCATCGCCGCAGCGGGCTTGAACTTCGCAGCGTACTACTTCCGCGAGGCGCCTAAGTCGTACGTCGCGTTGAAGGCGCCGATTGCCGAAGGCAAGCCATTGCCCGCCGATTTCGCCCAGGTTTCGCTGACCGGGCGGAATCTGAGCGAAGCCTTCGTTCCTTGGGAGAAACGCGACACGCTGGCCGGCCGCCCGGCCTCGCGCGACCTGGCCAAGGGGGACCTGGTGCTGTGGCGAGACGTCTATCCGCCGGCGCCCAAGTTGAAACTCAAACCTCAGGAGCTTGCTTTGCACATCTCGCTCGAAGGTTTGACTTACGAGCCGAGCCTGCTGGTGGTCGACAACGAAGTCGGCTTTATCGTCGACATGCCCGGCGCCGAAGCCAACGACGGCGCCACGGCGGATGGCGAGAAAACCAAGGACCGGCTGGAGCTCGTCGGGCCGTTTCGCATCCTCAGCGTCGGAGCTCGCCTGCAGTCGCAGGCCGCGGGCGACGGCGCCGCGCGCGGCGCTGTCGGCAAGAATATCACCGTCGCCATTCGCCGCTTGGACGATCAGCAGCTCAGCGACGAGGCGCGGCGGCTGGTCGAGGCCAAGGCCGCCCGCGAACGCAGCCAAGGCGGCATCCAGGCCATCGTGCTGTACTGAGCGGGCAGTCGCGCGACGAGGTTTCGAATTCGAGCGGCCGGAACGATTCCGATGCAGATCTGGTACAACAATATCCTCGATAACACTCGCTGCGCCGTCGAGCTGCGCGGACAACGCGTGCGCATCGGTCGCAGCCAGGACAACGACATCATACTCGACAGTCCGTTCGTGGCGCCGGAAGCGGCCGTGCTGTACAAGCGCGGCGACCAGTGGGAGCTGGTCGCGTTGGGGCTCAACGAGATCCAGGTCAACGATCAGCAATTGTTCGGCGGCGGAAGGCTGGCCGTGCAGTCCGGCCAGACGATCCGGCTGTTCCCGTTCACGCTGACGCTGGAACTTCCGGAAGCCGTCAAGTCGTCGGGCGCGGCGCTGCGCCGAGAGTTCGACGAGCAGATGACGCAGATGATCCGGGCCGTTCATCTGGAACTGCTGTCACGGATGGATCTGGATCGCGAGGCCGCGTCGAGCCGCCGGCAGAACGACGAGTACCTGCTGACGTTGGAGCGGCACCTGGAAGAAATCGCCCGCCTGAAAGGCTTCTTCGGCGCCAAGCTCAGCCGGCTGGTCGAGCACGTCTCGGCGCATTGCCTGCGCGCCGAGTTGATGGGCCGGCTGATTGCCAGCGCCGGACGGAGCGCCGCGCCGGCCTGGCAGCAGAATCGCGAGTGGAGCCGGCTGGTTTCAGCCGTTCCGGAAAGAGAACAGGAGCTGTCCGCCGCCGTCGACTGCCTGTCGGAGCGATTGCAACTGGCCAGGCTGTCTGACCTGTCCGACCAGATCGATTGCGTCGACAAGCAGATCTGGCAAGCCTGGGAGCAATTGGCCGGAGAGCTCCACGTCGATTTCAAACGCTATCTGGCCATGCGGTTCTTGAAGAAAGAAATCAAGGACATCGTATTCGGCTATGGACCGCTGGAGGACCTGCTGCACACGCCGACGATCTCCGAGATCATGGTGGTCGACCGCGAGCACATCTATATCGAAAAGAATGGCGTGCTGGAAAGCTCCGGACGGCGCTTCATTTCCGACGAGGTGACGCAGGCGATCATCGAGCGCATCGTCGCCCAGGTCGGCCGGCGGATCGACAAGTCGCGCCCCCTGGTCGACGCTCGCCTGTCGGACGGCAGCCGGGTCAATGCCGTCATTCCGCCGCTGGCGGTCAGCGGGCCCTGCCTTACGATCCGCAAGTTTCCGCAGCGCAAATTGCTGATTGACGACCTGGTGCAAGCCGGCTCGTTGACGCGCACCGTGGCCGAGTTTTTGCGCGCGGCGGTGATTGCCCGAAAGAACATCCTGATCTCGGGCGGCACCGGCTCCGGCAAGACCACCTTGTTGAACTGCCTGAGCGATTTCATCCCCGACAAGGAACGGATCATTACCGTGGAGGACACGGCCGAGCTGCAGCTCAAAAAAGAGCACGTCGTTCGCCTGGAGGCCAAGGAATCCAACGTAGAGGGCGCCGGCGCCTACGCAATTCGCGACCTGGTCAAAAATGCGCTGCGCATGCGCCCCGACCGGATCGTGGTGGGCGAGTGCCGGGGCCCGGAAGCGCTCGACATGCTGCAGGCCATGAACACCGGGCACGACGGGTCGCTGACCACGATTCACGCCAATAGCGCTGAAGACGTGGTGCTGCGTCTGGAGGTGCTGGTGCAAATGGCGGCCGAACTGCCGGTCGATTCCATTCACCGCCAGATCAGCTCGGCGATCGATCTGGTCGTGCAACTGAACCGCGCGCGGAGCGGCGCCCGCCGCGTAGTTCAGGTCGCGGAGATCGTCGGCATCGATCCGGATACCGGCGGCGTGCGGATGAAAGACCTGTTCCTGCGGGTGGAAGGCGACGGTGCGGCTTTGACGCCGACCGGGGCCTTGCCTTCGTTCATGGAGGAGCTGATCGAAAGCTCGCTGGTGCGGCTCGACACCTTTTACCAATAGCAGGCGGAAGACGCCGATGTTCTCGGATTTTGACAAACCTGGCTTGGCGTTGGCCGCCGTGAGTTCGCTCGCGGCGTTCGGCGCCGCGTATCTCGGCGCCTTGTGGTTTGGCGCCGCCTGGGACGAGGTCTCCAAACGCTACGTCACTGATTTGCTCGGGCACATGCGCGCCTTGAACCTTTCCGAGCAGGCCGTCAGGCGGTGGATGCGAA
>DASZUP010000080.1:0-3052 GCA_035547635.1 Pirellulales bacterium | reverse complement strand
GAGTACGACGAGGTGATGGACGAGCAGCGCAAGCGCGTCTATGGCTTCCGCCAGGAAATTCTCGACGGCGTGAATTGCAAGATCAAGATCCTCGAGATGATCGATCGCGAGATCGGTCGTTACCTCGACGACTTCCTGGCCAAGGACTACGGTTCCACCACGTTCGCCAAGTGGGCCGGCGGCGAGTTGGGCGTCGAGCTCAACGGCAACGATTATCGGGGCGTCGACTACGAAACGGCGGAGCGGCTGGCCAAAGACGAGGCGCAGCGAGCGGCCGAGACTCAGGTCTTCGAGGCTCTCGAAGAGAACCTGCCGGAAGACGCCGAAGAAGACGAGTGGAATTGGGAAGCGCTGGCCAAGCTGGCCAACGTACGCTGGAAGCTCAGCTTGCGCGATCGCGATCTGAAGAAGGTCGGCCGAGATCACGTGGGCGAAATGCTGATCGAGAGATCCCGCGCGGCCATCGAGAACACCGATCTGTCCGAAGGCAGCCGCTTTCTCGATCCCGATTACGGCTGGCGGACCGCCTGCGGCTGGGTCCACTACAAGTTCGGCATCCAGCTCGACGTCGACGAGGTCCGCGGCATGGAGCTGGCGGCCTTCAAGAAGCTCGTCCGCGAAAAGGCCGTCGAGACCTACGACGAAAAAGAAACCGAATATCCGGTGCTGGCCGGGCTGTACCATTTCACCACTCGCGATGCGAACGGTCAGAAGCGTTACGACCGCGAGCGGTTGGCGACCTGGGCCCGCGAGCGATTCAACGTCGAGTTGAACCTGGACGACCTGCGCAACAAGCAGCGCGACGAGATCCGGGCCATGCTGATCGACCATAGCCGCGAGCATCAGCGGCAAGCGAACGCAGCGCTGGCCGAGGCGCAGGCCCGCGTCCGCAAGATGTTTGGCGATGAAGAGCGGCCCGGCGTTTCCGCCGCCGACGTGGCGGGCGGCAACGGCGCGCTCGATTCGCTCAGCCAGTGGCTGTCGCAGGAGCTGCACTACGAGTTGCCGAGCGAGGAACTGGCCCGGCTCGACCGATCGGCGATGGAACAAAAGGTCTCTTCGGCGGTCGAGGACCGCTTCCGCCCCGAGATCCGCCGCATGGAGCGGGCCTTGGTGCTGCAGTTGCTCGACACGGCCTGGAAAGACCACCTGCTGGCCATGGACCACTTGCGTCAAAGCGTCGGCTTGCGCGGATACGCCCAGGTCGATCCCAAGGTGGAGTACAAACGGGAAGGCATGCGGACCTTCGAGCAGATGTGGGCCAGCGTTGGCGAGCGGGTCACCGATCTCGTGTTTCGCATGGAACAGCTGAACGAGGACTTCGTCGGCTCGACCTGGGTTGAAGGCACGGCCACGCACGAGGAAGCGCCGCCGACCTCGCAGATGAGCGACGAGCAGCAGCAAGCGCTCGACGGCTCGGAAGGCGGCGCCAAGCCCGAGCCGATTCGCAACCGGGAGGAGCAGGTCGGCCGCAATGATCCTTGCCCCTGCGGCAGCGGCAAGAAGTACAAGAACTGCCACATGCGCAAAGGGGGCGTGCGAGAGGCTTAGCGCCTGCGAAGCGCAACGCTTCTTGAAAGGGGATGTGGGGATGAAGAGGAGCTGATGGAGACGACAGGAGGAGCATAGGCCGCCTCGAAGCGATCGCCTGGATTCGTTTCTTTGCGACTTGCGGTAGCAGCTCTTGTCTATCCATTCGCTCTGACGAAAACTCTTTCTATCATCTCCCGTATCCCCTCCTTATCTCCACATCCCCTTTTAAATACGGCCGCATCATTACGAAGCGCTTGCCTCGAGGGAAAGGACGCCCGCGGTGAGTTATCTGCTGAATCTCGTATATCTCTCATTGCTGGCGATCGCCTGGCCGTGGCTGGCCTATAAAGCCCTTCGCCAGGGCAAATACCGCGAAGGCTTCGCCGCCAAGTTCCTGGGTCGCGTTCCGCGCCGGCAAGGACAGCGGCCGTGCCTGTGGCTGCACGCCGTCAGCGTGGGCGAGGTCAATTTGCTGGCGCCGCTACTGGCAGAGATCGCAGGTCGCCGGCCTGAGTGGGAGTGCGCAATCTCCACGACCACGATGACCGGCTACGCGCTGGCTCGCAAGAAATACGCCTCGCACTGCGTCTTCTACTGCCCGCTCGACTTCTCCTGGGCCGTGCGCGCGGCAATGCGGCGGATCCGCCCCGACTGCCTGGTGCTGACGGAACTGGAGTTATGGCCCAACCTGATCCGCGCCGCGCGCGAGCAAGGCGCGCGCGTGGCGGTGGTCAACGGACGGCTGAGCCAGCGCAGCCACCGCGGTTATCTTCGCGTGCGGCCGTTCATCTCCCGCTTGCTGCGGCAGCTTGATCTGATTGCCGTACAGCACGACGAATATCGCGGCCGCTTTCTCGGCCTGGGCGCCGAGCCGGCCGCCGTGTGCGTGACCGGTTCCATGAAGTTCGACGGCGCGCAGACCGATCGCCGCAACCCCGCCACGCTGCGGCTGCGCGAACTGGCCGGCATCGCCGAGAGCGACCTCGTATTCCTGGCCGGCAGCACGCAGGAGCCGGAAGAGGAGCTCGCGCTGGCGACTTATCGAGAACTGGCGAGCGAATGCCCTGCCCTGCGGCTGATCGTCGTGCCGCGGCATCGGGAACGGTTTGAAGCCGTGGCGAAGTTGCTGGACGAGTCGGGAATGCCCTGGCAGCGCCGCAGCCGGTTGGACGCCGACGGGGCGGACCCTCGCGCTCGCGTGTTGCTGGTCGATGCCATCGGCGAACTTGGCGCCTGGTGGGGAGCGGCGCACGCGGCCTTCGTCGGCGGCAGCCTGAGTTCTCGGGGCGGTCAGAACATGATCGAGCCGGCCGCCTATGGGGCTGCCGTTTCGTTCGGTCCGAACACGCGCAACTTCCGCGACATTGTGGCCATGCTTTTGGCCGCCGAGGCCGCGGTCGTGGTGCACGACGGCGCCGAGCTGACGGCCTTCGTGCGTCGGGCGGTGACGGATCGCCCGTTCGCCGCGGCGCTGGGCGAGCGAGCCCGGCGCCTGGTTTCCAGCCAGCTTGGGGCGACT
>DASZUP010000079.1:0-4881 GCA_035547635.1 Pirellulales bacterium | reverse complement strand
TGCCGTCAGGCCAAATCCGGGGTCTGCAGGCGCAACCGCCGCGCGGCGCTTGAAGGCCGGCGCTCAGCAGGTCATGATTCTCCTATTCCACGCGGCGTCGCTTGGAGCCGCGCCCGCCGATTCGCCTACTCCCGCCCAAAGGATGAGCCCTATGAGTCCAAGGAACCGGAACCGCTTGTCAGCGCTCTGCCGCAGGGTCGGCTTTCAGTTCTTCTGCCAGTCCTGCGTTGCCGCATGGTTGGCCGCCGGAACGTTCGTTGCCGTGGCAGGCGCCGCAGAGCCGGGCGGAAGCACTCGCCCGGCGGGCGAGTGGCCGCAATTTCTTGGTCCCCAGCGCAACGGCGTTTCGACGGAGACCGGCCTGCTGGAAGCATGGCCGCAAGACGGACCGCGGGAAGTCTGGCGAGTCGCCGGCGGCGTGGGCATGTCCGGCCTGGCCATTCGCGACGGGCGACTGGTCACGCTTGTACAGCGAGACGGCAAACAGTGGCTCGTGGCGCATGACGCGAAACAAGGAACCGCTCTCTGGCAAACGGAGCTGGCGCCCGAATATCGCAACCCGATGGGCGATGGGCCGCGCGGAACGCCGACGATCGCCGGCGACCGCGTGTTGGCCTTCACCGGAGAAGGAATTCTTTCGGCAGTCAACTTCGCCGACGGCAAGCTGCTTTGGTCGCATGACGTAACCTCAGAGCTCAACGGCGAACCGGCCGAATACGGCATGGCCTGTTCACCGCTGGTCCTTGGCGAGCTGGTCGTAGTGTCGATCGGGGCGCCTCGGGCGAGCATCGCCGCGTTTGACGTAGCGAGCGGCAAACTGGCCTGGCAGGCGGGAGACGATCCGGCCGGTTATTCCTCGCCGACCCTGCTGACGCTCGGCGACCGCAAGCAGATCGTGGCGACCACCGGCGTTTCCGTACTGGGCCTGGCGCCCAAGTCCGGCGCCGTGTTGTGGCGCTACCCGTTCGAAACGAATTTCAACTGTAATATCGCCGAGCCCCTGGCCGTTGACGGCCGGGTGTTTATCTCCGCCGGCGAGGATCATGGCAGCGTGCTGCTCGCCTTGACGGCCGATGGCGATCAGTTCGGCGTGAATGAAGTCTGGTCTTCGCTGGGGACAAAGAGCGTGCTGCGCAGCGAGTGGCAAACGGCGGTGCTGCTGGACGGCTATCTTTACGGCATGGATAATGTCGGCGGCGCCGGGCCCATCACCCATTTGACGTGCATCAAAGCCGATACAGGCGAGCGGGCCTGGCAGCAGCCTCGTTTCGGCAAGGGCAACCTGATCGCGGCTGACGGCAAGCTGTTCCTTTCCACGATGAAAGGCGAACTGGTCGTGCTGCGGGCGACGCCGGACAAGTTCGAGGAGATCGGCCGCAGCCAGGCGCTCGACTCAACGCGGCAGGCGCCCGCCTTGGCCGGCGGGTTGCTCTACCTGCGGGACAACGCCGAAATCATCTGCCTCGACGTCCGCCGTCCGAAATGAACGGCATCGCGTAACGCTGGTCAACAAACGAAGACATTCGCCTCGCTCAATTCGTGTGGAGGATCCTATGAAACGCGCCATCCTGTCCTTGGTCATTGCCGTTACCGGCTTGCCGTTGATGAGCGGCTCGGCGGCAGCCCAATCGTTGAAAGCCGGGGCCGCGACCAGCAACATCACGCCGCCGCTGGGCAGCAACATTGTCGGCGGCTTCAAGCCGTTTCCCGCGACGCACGTTCACGACCAGTTGCACGCCAGATGCCTGGTCCTGGACGACGGCCAGACCCGGCTGGCGCTGGTGGTATGCGATCTGTTGGGCATTCATCGCGCGGTCAGCGACGAAGCGCGAAAGCTGATCCACGAGAGTATCGGTCTGCCGCCGCAGCAGGTGCAGATCAGCGCCACGCACACGCATTCGGCCTGCAGCGCGCTGGGCGATAACCGCTATCAGCCGGAACAGTCGCTGAACGATTATCAGAGCTTCGTCGCACGGCGGATTGCCGACGGCGTGCGCTGCGCCGCGAACAATCTGCGGCCGGCCGAAATTGCATTCGGCACGGCCGAGGCGCCGGAGCACGTGTTCAATCGCCGCTGGTACATGAAGCCCGGCACGATGCCAACCAATCCGTTCGGCGGAGTGGATATGGTCAAGATGAATCCGCCCGGCGGCAGCGCCAATCTGGTCGAACCGGCCGGGCCGACCGATCCGACGATTTCGTTCATTGCCGTGCGGGAGCCGGGCGGGCGGCCGATCTCGGTGTTTGCCGCTTACAGTTTGCACTACGTCGGCGGCGTGGGCGCCGGACACATTTCGGCCGACTACTTTGCCATGTTCTGCCAGGAGTTGACGCGGCTGCTCGATGCGCAGCAGCAGGAGCCGCCCTTCGTGGCCATGATGGCCAACGGCACGAGCGGCGACATCAACAACATCAACTTCCGCCAACCACGGCCGCGCAAGGCGCCGTACGAACAGATGCGCTTTGTCGCCGACGACGTGGCGAAAAAAGTACACTCCGCCATGGCCGGCCTTGAATACCGCGATCATGCCCGGCTTGATGCCCGCTATCGCGAGCCGACGCTCAGTTGGCGACATCCGACCGAAGAGCAATTGCAGTGGGCCAAGAAGACGCTGGCCGAGGCGCCTAAGACCGAGGGCAAGGTGAATCTCTCCGCGATCTACGCCGAACGCACGCTGCGGATGGCCGAGTGCCCTGAGACGACCGCCGTACCGGTGCAAGTGCTGCGCATCGGCGACGTTTGCCTGGGCAGCATGCCCTGCGAAGTGTTCTGCGAGATCGGCCTGGAGTTCAAGAGCCGCAGCCCGCTGCAACCGGCCTTCATGGTCTCGTTGAACCACGGTTATTACGGCTACCTGCCCACGCCCCAACAACATCGCCTGGGAGGCTACGAAACCTGGCTGGGAACCAATCGCCTGGAGCCGCAAGCCTCGACCAAACTGCTGGACAATCTGCTGGAGATGGCGGCCGAGATCAAAGAGGCTTCGGCGGGCAAATAGCGACGCGATGTTGCATCAACATTCGCTGATAGGTTAGGCTGCGACCGGCGTCGCGTCCTGTTGAGCGGGTAACCTGCATCAGCGAGGTGGTTGGATGGCTGCTATCGATCGCGAGCAAGCCGCTCGTCAGGCTGCGTTTTCGCGGCGTGCGGCGCTTCAGGCGGGCTCCCTTGGACTGATGGGCCTGGGACTTTCGGACCTGTTTGCGCTGCGGAGCCTGGGCGCTCCCGCCCAGGTCTTGCCGCAAAAGTCGGTCATCTTCATCTTTTTGACCGGCGGCCTGGCGCATCAGGACAGCTTTGATCTCAAACCGGAGGCGCCAGACACGGTACGCGGCGAGTTTCAGCCAATCGCCACGCGCACGCCGGGCATGGAAATCTGCGAGCACTTGCCGCTGTTGGCGCAGCGGAGCGAGCAGTTCGCGCTGGTCCGTTCGGTGGCCACCAACACTAACGGGCACGAAGACGCGTGTCACATTCTGCTTTCCGGCCGGCTCGACATCCCCGCCCGCGCAGCCCTGGGCAAGTCTCCCAGCCCGAACGAATGGCCGACGATCGCTTCGCACGTGACGTACGCCACGCGCGGCCGCAACAATCTTCCTTCGGCCGTCGTGCTCCCGCAGCCGAGCGTCAACGAGATTGGCAACGTGCGGCCCGGCCAGTACGCCGGAAAGCTGGGTACGCGCTACGAACCGTGGCGGCTGAACGTCGCCGCACCGTGTGCGCTGGGCAACGGCGCCTGTCCGCATTGCTTTCGCTTTGAGGGGACGCCGTTTGAGCACGGCTCCCACACCATCTTCGACACGCCGGCGCTCACGCTTCCTGAGGGCGGCGCGGCCCGACTTGCCGGACGGCTGGGACTGCTCGAGTATATCGAACATCAGCAGCGCGACTTGGAACTGAATGCAGAGGCCGCCGCTTTCGACCGTAACCGGCAACAGGCCGTCTCCGTACTGTCGGAAGCTAAGGTCCGTTCCGCCTTCGACGTGGAGCAAGCCGATCCGATCACGCTGGAACGTTACGGCAAGAACAAGTTCGGACTGTCGTTGTTGATGGCCTACCGGCTCATCGAAGCGGGCGTGAACCTGGTGCAGGTCAACCTGGGCAAGAATTCCTCGTGGGACACGCACCGGCGGAACTTCGTCAATCTCAAAGACAATCTATTTCCTTACACGGATCGAGCCGTGGCCGCGTTGCTTGACGATCTGACCGCCAGCGGACTGCTCGACGACACGCTGGTCGTCATGACGGGCGAATTCGGCCGCACGCCCAAGATCAACAAGGATGCGGGCCGCGATCACTGGGGCCCGGTGATGACCAGCTTCTTTGCCGGCGGCGGCGTGCGCGGCGGCACGGTGATCGGCTCGACCGACAAGATCGCCGCCTATCCGACCAGCGACCGGCAAACGCCGGAGAACCTTATCGCCACCATCTACTCCGCTCTCGGCATCCCGCGCACCGCCGAGTGGCAAGACGTCGACGGCCGCCCGCACGAACTCTACCGCGCCGCGCCGATCGGCGGGTTGATGTAATCGACGGTCTACGGGCATGGCGCCACAAGTCGCTGACCGTTCCTGGGAGTTTCTCTCGTGAGATGGCTGTTCGTCTTCTGCCTCGCATTCTCTTTGAATTCAGCGTGGTCAGCGGAACCCGAAGCAAACATCGAAGACGTGGCATTCAAGGCCCGCTGTGACGGCTCCGAGCAGCGCTACGTATTGCGGCTGCCCGCGAGTTTTCGAGACGATGTGCCACACGATGTGTTGATCGCCCTACACGGGCATGGTTCCGACCGCTGGCAGTTCGTGCGCGATCCGCGCGACGAGTGCCGGGCGGCGCGCGACGTCGCCGCGAAGCATGGCATGATCTACGCCTCGCCGGACTAT
>DASZUP010000078.1:0-2348 GCA_035547635.1 Pirellulales bacterium | reverse complement strand
CGCCACTTTCTCAGGTTCGCTGCAGGACGGCAGCGCGAGCACGACGCTCTCGCTCACCAAAAGCGGCGCCGGGACCGAGACCTTAACCGGCAACAGCAACACCTACAGCGGCGGAACGACGGTCAACGGCGGCACGTTATTGGTGAATAACACAGCCGGTTCGGGGACAGGAGTTGGATCGGTCAACGTCAATAACAGCGCCACGCTCGGCGGCACGGGCGTCATCAGCGGCGCCGTCAACATCAACAACACGGCGCATCTGGCGCCGGGCACGAGCCCGGGCATTCTTGGCACGGGGAGCGCCACGTTCGCGAGCGGAACCAGCTTCGACGTCGAAATCAACGGCACGACGGTCGGCACGCAATACGATCAGCTCAATGTCACGGGAACCGCCGCGCTCGGCGGCGCCAATCTGAATTTGAGCGGCAGCTACACGCCCGCCGTTAGCGACTCGTTCACCATTATCCAGACCAGTGTAGGCGTAACTCCGCAGTTTGCCGGCCTGCCGCAGGGCGCCGACGTTTTCCTGAATCTGCAGCCGCTCACGGTCGATTACACGGCAAACTCCAGCAAGAACGTCGTCCTGAGCTTCGATTCAACGCCCACCATCGAAGGCGGCGCTGGAGTCGATAACTTTACCGTCATGCTCGACGGCTCGGGCAACGTCGTGGTGAAAGACGGGCCCACGACGATCATGAGCACGCCGCAGTCGAGCTTGAGCTCGCTCACGATCAACGGCAATGGCGGCACAAATACACTTACGGTTGACGAAAGCAACGGCATTCTCAGCATCCCGGTCACTTTCAACGGGGGCGGGGCCGGCGGCATGACCGTCACCGGTTATAGCGGCGTTCAAGTCACCGACACCTACACCGGGACGGGTCCGGGCCACAGCGGCACGGTGCAGATTGGCGCTGGCGGGCTGATCAGCTACACGGGTCTTGCCCCGCTGAGCCTCAGCGGCACGGCATCCGATCTGATCATCGATCTATCGCAAACCGGCGTGGCCAACACCGACGTCGTCGTGGGCGACGACGGCACGTTGGCCGATCCCGACGTGACCAACGATGTCAATACTTCGGCCATCTATAGCGCGTCGAATGCCTTCGAGTACACGCAATTCACCAACCCGACCAATTCGTTGACGGTAAAAACCGGCAGCCTCGGCGATACGGTCACGCTCGCTGCCCTCGACTCGGCGTTTGCCGCCGCCGCGGTCAACCTCAACGGGTCGGCAAGCGCGGAGATTTTCAACGTCGAGGCCACGCCGGCCAGCGCCACCACCACCGTCTCCGCCGCGAACGGGCTCGACACCATCAACGTGTCGTCCGACGGGGCGGCCCTCACCGGCAACCTCGACGCGATCGACGGGCTGCTCAAAGTCGACGCCGGGGCGACCGCCAGCGACGTGTTGAACATCAGCGAGAGCGGCAGCGCGACTGCGGACACCGTAACCGTTACGGCCACCTCGTACGCGGGAACGGCGGGGGGCGGATGGAACATCCAGGAGATCAACTTCGGGTTCTCCGGCGGCGTCCACCTGTCACTCGGTTCGGCTGGCGACACCGTTCAAGTTCTCTCGACGCTCAGCGCGCAACCCCTGACGATTAATGGCAACGGCGGGGCCGATACGTTCAATGTCTCGTCCGATGCGCCGACCAACACCGGCGACTTGCTCGGGTTGGACGGCTCCCTCGCCATTGACGGCGGCGCGGGGAGCAACACGCTCAATGTCAGCGAAAGCGGCAGTGCGGCGGCCGACACGGTACTGGTGACCAGCAGCCAAATCTCCAGCGCGATTACGCCGTTTACCATCAACTACTCGGCCACCGGCGGAACCTTCGCCGGCGGCATCAATCTCTTTACCGGCTCGGTCGGTGATACCGTCAACGTGCAGAGCACGCTCGCCGGCGGCACGACCTCCATCAACACCGGCGGCGGCGCCGACGTGATCAACGTCTCGTCCAACGCGCCGACCAACACGGGCGACCTGCTCGGGTTGGACGGCTCCCTCGCCATCGACGGCGGCACGGGGAGCAACACGCTCAACGTTAGCGAGAGCGGCAGTGCGGCGGCCGACACCGTGCTGGTGACCAGCAGCCAGATCTCCAGCGCGATCACGCCCTTCAGCATCAGCTACTCGGCGACCGGCGGAACCTTTGGCGGCGGAGTGAATCTCTCCACCGGGTCGGCTGGCGACACGATCAATGTCCAAAGTACGCTTGCCGGCGGCACGACCTCAATCAACTCCGGCGCCGGCAACGACACGATCAACGTCTCCTCCAACGCACCGCTTTTGACCGGCAATCTCGACGGCATCGCAGGGCAATTGAACATCGACGCCCAAG
>DASZUP010000077.1:0-16863 GCA_035547635.1 Pirellulales bacterium | reverse complement strand
GAGTCCCGCCGCCTGACCGGCCGTGTCGGATTCATCCGGCTTTCCGGCGATAGTTCGTCGACTTGGGAACAAGCCGTCGACCTGGAAGGTCAACCGGGCGTGCGCGGCCGCGCCGATCATTTCGTCGATTCGGCAGCGTCCTTCGCGCCGCTGGTCAAACGCTTGCTCGGCCGAACGTGGATCGTCGAAAATCTGGCACACGCCCGTACCCTGTCTCAGGGCTTGGGCCGCGGCTTGACGTTTGTCACGCTGGCAGGCGAATTGTTGACGCCGGACGGCACGATTTCCGTGGGACCGCGAGACGGAGCCTCGGGCTTGATCTCGCGGCGCAGCGAACTGCGGGCCTTGAAACATCAGATCGCCGAGCTCGCCGCCAAGATCGACGCTCTCGGGGAAACGGCGGCCGCGCTCGAGCAAGAGACGGAATCGGAGACGCAGCGGGGGCAGTCGCTGGCGATTGAGCATCAGCGTGCGGCCGACGCTCTGGCGGAACACCGTTCGCAATTGAGCGCTGCGGAAACCCGCCGCCAGCAATTGAGCGAACAAGTCTCCCGTCTCAACGGCGAACAGCGCGCCGCGGAAGAACGAATGGCCGGCCATGCCAAAGCCTTGACGGCCGTCCGGGAACGGCTGGAAGCGGCCCAAGCGCGGCTCAAAGACTCTGAGGCCGCGGGCGCCTCCGTGGCGGCGAAGATCGTGGAACTCGAACGCCGGCGCGGACGAATCCAGCGTGAAGTGACGGCGGCCAAGGTGGAACTGGCCAAGAGCGAGGAGCGGTTGACCAACCTGCGAACGCGGCGGAACCAATTCGAGCAGGACCAGCAGGAACGCCGTCGTTCGATCGTCGAATGCCGTCAACACCTGGCGCAGAGCCGGCGCCGCGCCCAACTTGCCGAAGCCAACATCCTCAACGCGGAATCGCAGCTTGCCGAGCTGTACCTGCACAAGGAAACGTTGGCGGAAGAAACCGTCGCCGCCGTAGAACGCCGCGAAGTGCAGCGCGCCGCGCGAGCCGAGTTGATGACCGCCATCCAGACGGTTCGTTCCGCGGAGCGAAAACTCGAGGAGCGGCAGCACGCCCAGGATCTGGCGGCGAACGAAGTGCGGCACGAACGCAGCACGCTGGCCGACCGCCTCCGCGACGATTACCAGATCGAAATTGCGCAACTGGAACATGCGTCCTCGGACGAGGAACAGCATCGCCGCGAGGAAACGGACCAGGAAATCGCCGAGCTGCGGCGCAAGCTCAACAACATCGGCAACGTCAATCTCGACGCGCTTGCGGAGTTGGAAGAGCTGGAAGCCCGCTACGCCCATCTTTCCGGACAGTTCGAAGACCTCTCCCGGGCCAAGGAGGCGCTGGTCCAGATCATCAACAAGATCAACGCCGACAGCCGGCGGTTGTTTGCCGAGACGCTGGAGGTGGTCAAAGGCAACTTCCAGCAATTGTTCCGCAAGCTGTTCGGCGGCGGACAGGCCGACATCGTGCTGGACGAGGGCGTCGACATTCTGGACAGCGGCATTGAGATTGTCGCCCGGCCGCCCGGCAAGGAGCCGCGCAGCATCTCATTGTTGAGCGGCGGCGAGAAGACGCTCACCTGCGTGGCGCTGCTGCTGGCCATCTTTCAGTACCGGCCCAGTCCGTTTTGCGTGCTGGACGAAGTTGACGCCGCGTTGGACGAGGCGAATATCGAGCGGTTTATCGGCGTGTTGCAGGAATTCCTGGCTTGGACCCAGTTCATCGTCGTCACCCATTCCAAGAAGACGATGACCTGCGCAAGCACGCTCTACGGAGTGACGATGCAGGAATCGGGCGTGTCTAAACGAGTTTCCGTCCGCTTCGAAGACGTCAGCGATAACGGCGAGATTCATTCTTCGGCCCATTCCGAGCCAACAGAAGACGACGAAACGCAGGCGGCGTGAGCCGTTCGGCGGCCCGCGTGTTCTGCGGCGCATAGTTCGGGCAGCGTGCCGGGCGCAAGGCTTTCTGCGACGTCCGGCTTTCCTCCTTGGCTCGTCCCGTATAATTGTTACGGTCATTGTGCGTGATGCAGCCAGCCCAGGCGATCGGCATCGTTCGCCGGACGCGTTGAAAGCGACGCAGCCGGTCACCTCCGCCGCTGACGAGTTATCTTCCGCGAGCCCTACAGTCTTCGAAACCGCCATGGCTCCCGGCTTCGTCAGCGGCCGATTGACCGGCGGGAGCGTTACGACTCGGAAAAGTTTCTAAAGTCGAACCCCGCCGCGAATCGAAACTACCTTTCGGAAGGCTTGTACAGCAACGACTGTTCAACGCGAACGGGACGAAAGTTGCGGCAAGCTGCAGGGGGGAACCTGCCAAAAGGCCACGCCTGGAACCGGTCGCCGGTGATGAATTCGCCGGTCACGCCGTCCGCTCGTTTTCCCTCCTGACCGCGGCTCGCCGAGCCAGGTCGTCCGGCGTCAAGGAAGATTCGCACGAAGCCGATTAAGAGGCGGCTTATCTATGTTGCGGATTTTCACTGACTTCCGAATGCCCAGCTTGCCGATGACAGTTGTACGGCCGAATTCAGAGGGAGCTGAATCACAGCCGAACCGAAACGATAAAGACCGTTGAAGCCCCGACCCAGATGTTTGCGGCGGGCTGGTTGCACACCCACAGCCGGCACGAAGGAGCGCGAGAGCCAACCGCGAGCCGCAAGCAAGGGGCAGATACAGCTCTGCAAGCGGGATCCGTTCCCTGCAGGGCCAACTTCCAAACCAACGCGAAAGTAAATTGGAGAGCCTGCGATGAAGGTCTTCACAACTGGACAGGTCGCAAAGATCTGTAAGGTGGCCCCGCGCACCGTCAGTAAATGGTTTGATTCCGGCCGGCTGAAAGGTTACCGCATTCCCGGATCTCAGGACCGTCGAATTCCACGCGAGTACCTGATTCGCTTCCTGAAAGAGCACGGCATGCCGCTGGGCGATCTGGAAGATGAAGCCATGGCCAAGGTGCTGGTGGTCGGTCAGGATCAGGTGCTGATCGAAAGCCTGAAACGAGAACTGCCGTCGGAACGATCGTTCAAACTGGCGATCGCGGCAAGCGGATTTGAAGCCGGCATTCAAGCCGAGAGCTTCCACCCGGATGCGATCATTGTCGATTTCTCAATCGGCCGTACGGAAGCCCTGCAGATCTGCCAGAATCTGCGGCGCAACACCGAATATGCCGAAACGATCCTGATTGCCTTGCTGCCCGACGACGGCAATCCGAACAGCTTCGACCGTTCGAGCATCAACGAGACGTTCAAGAAGCCGTTCGACTCGGCTCTGCTTGCCGAACGCCTGCGGACGCTGATCGGCGCACGGAAAGAACTGGTCCGCTAGTCGTCCTTCCCGCGGGAACTGTGGCGCAAGCCCCAGACAATAACCCGCTGCGGTAAGACCCCCGCAGCGGTTGCGCCTGATAGATGGGGCGGCCGAATGAATCGGCTGCGGGCAAGCTGGGCATCCCGGGCCCGGCTTCGCCTCCCATCCCCTCTCGGCCTTTCCGCCCAGCGGCGCCCTTTTTCACTGCGCGTGCTCCCCGCTGCGCCGGCCGTTGGGCCGGCCCCGTCTCCGCCGCGGCGTTGTTAATGCCGCCTGCCCGCTACGGTTTTCTTTCCGGCGAACCGCCCCTGCCGCGGCATGCGTCGGCGCCTGTCGGCCAACCTCCGCGAGCGAATCCCGAGCGAGGCCCCTCGACGGTTTGGGCGGTCGACTTAGAATGAGGACGTTTTCGCGACAGTCTCCGCCAGGCCCCATGGAGCCAGAGGCTCGTGCGGCAACCCACTGCAGTAAATCGATGAACGAACTGACCCATTTCGACTCCCACGGCGCCAGCCGGATGGTTGACGTCGGCGCCAAACCACCGACGGCTCGCATGGCGCGAGCCTCGGGCGTCGTGCGGATGGCCGCCGAAACGCTGAAGCTGATCCGCGACCGGCGTCTGGCGAAAGGGGACGTGCTGGAAGTTGCACGCCTGGCAGGAATTATGGCCGCCAAACAAACCGGAAACCTGATTCCGCTGTGCCACCCGTTGCCGTTGGATGCGGCCGAAGTGAATTTTTCGTTTCCTGACGAAACGACGGTCGCCATCGAGGCGGTCGCCCGAATTACGGCGCGGACCGGAGTGGAGATGGAAGCGCTGACGGCCGTCAGCGTGGCCGCGCTGACGATCTACGACATGTGCAAGGCGGTCGATCGGTCGATGGTCGTCGAACGGATACAACTCGAGGAAAAACTGGGAGGCCGCAGTGGTCACTTTCAAAGACAAGAGCCGGAAGCAGGAAACGATGCCGGCAACGGATGAGCGGCTAGCGGGCCGGCGACGACTCGATGCGCTTTACGAACCCATCCGGGAGGAACTCTCCCGGTTCGAAGTCCTGCTGCGCGAAGAACTGCAGAGCCGCTATCCTTCCGTCGACCAACTGGCCAAGCACGCCTTCCGGCTGGGCGGCAAGCGACTGAGGCCGGCGCTGTTGCTGCTGACGGCCAAGGCGATTGGAGAGGCCTCCCGCGAGCACCTGGTCCTGGCGACGGTGGTGGAAATGATCCATACCGCCACCTTGGTGCACGACGACGTGCTCGACTCGGCCGATATGCGCCGCCACGTGGAGACGACCAACGCGCGCTGGGGAAACCAGGCAAGCGTGTTGCTCGGCGATTTCCTGTTCACGCACGCCTTCTACCTGGCGAGCACGCTCTCCAGCGTGTCGGCGTGCCGAATCATCGGCAAGGCCACGAACATTGTCTGCGAAGGGGAGTTGCGGCAAGTCGCCAGTTGCGGAAACTTCGAGCTGACGGAAGAGGATTACTTCGGCATCATCGAGTCGAAGACCGCCGAGCTGTGCGCATGCTGCTGCCAGTTGGGCGCCCACTACGCCGGAGCGAAGCCGGAGCTCGAGCAGGCCCTGACCCGGTTCGGCAGAGCGATTGGCATGGCCTTTCAAATTGCCGACGACCTGCTGGACCTGATCGGCGACGAGGCCGCCACAGGCAAATCATTGGGAACCGACTTGGAACAGCACAAGTTGACTTTGCCGTTGATTCGCTTGCTGAGCGGACTCGAAGCGAGCGATCGCGAGCGGCTCATCCGGCTGTTGCAGGACAATCCCGGTCGGCGCCGAGAAACGCTGGAAGCATGGCTGCCCCACAGCGACGCCTTGCAATATGCAAGGCAGAAGGCAACGCAGTACGCCGAGGCGGCCCGCCGCGAACTGAGCGAGTTGCCCCCCAGCCCCGCCAAAACCGTGCTCGACCAATTGGCCGAATTCGTCGTCGACCGGCGGCAATAAGCAGCCGCGACTCCCGGGGGCCGCGCTTCGTCGAGCGAGAAAGGCCGCGGCTATCGCTTGGGACGACGAGATTCCTCGAGCATCGGCTCCAGCTCATCGACGAAATCGCGAACGTCCTTGAACTCGCGATAAACGCTGGCAAATCGGACGAAGGCCACCTGGTCCAGTTGCCGCAGCTCCTTCATCACCAGTTCGCCCAGATAGCCGCTATCGACTTCCGCGTCGAAGTTGGCGAGAATGTCCGCCTCGATGGCGGCGACGACCGTTTCGATCTGGTCGTCGCTGACGGCCCGCTTCCAGCAGGCCTTTTCCAGGCCTTTGCGGATCTTGTCGCGTTCAAACGGCTCGCGAATGCCGTCTTTCTTGACGACCTTGATGGACTGTTCTTCGATCCGTTCGTAGGTCGTATACCGCCGCTTGCACGACAGGCACTCGCGCCGCCTCCGAATGGCAAAGCTGTCCTGGCTGGCCCGCGAGTCGATCACGCGGTCATTGTCTTTGCGGCAGAAAGGGCACTTCATAGATGCCGTCGGGAAGGTTGTGTTTAGCCGTCGCGAGGCGCGTCGGCGGATTCCGCTTTACTGGCGGCTGCGTGCCCATTGTGGGGCAAATCACTGTGCGGCAGATCACTGTGCGGCAGATCACTGTGCGGCGAATCATCGTGCGTCAAATCGCCGTGTCCGAGTTCGCCGTCCGCAGCAGCGCCGCCAGTGAAGGCGACGCTGGCCGATCCGTCGTGCGGCCTGGCGTCTTCTTGATCCGGGCGTTTCTTCTCTCCCGGTCCCAGCGTCCAATCTCGCCGCTGGCGCGAACTGGGAATACTCATTGCTTTGCGATACTTGGTGACCGTTCGCCGTGCGACCGTCAGACCGTGCTTGGCCAATTCGCGGACCAGTTCGTCGTCGCTGAACGGGCTTTGCTTGTCTTCGTGATCGACAATTTCCTGTAGCTTCAGCCGGACGGTGTCCCAGGCGACTTCATCTCCGTCGGCGCTGACCGTGCCGCCGCCGAAAAACCGCTTGAGCGGAAAGATGCCGCGCGGCGTCTGGATCCACTTGTCGTCGACCGCCCGGCTGACGGTCGTGACATGCACGCCGACCTTATCGGCGATCTGCTGCATCTTCAGCGGTTCGATGTACTCGGGTCCCTTGTTGAGGAACTCCGTCTGGTGGTCGACGATCGCCTGCGCCACGCGCGTGAGCGTGTTGCGACGCTGCTCGATCGAATCGATCAACCACTGGGCCGAGTTGATCTTGCGCTTGATCCATTCCTTTTCGGCGTCGGTCGCCTTGCCCTGCATCAACAGCTTGCGATAGTACGGGCTGATGAACAGGCTCGGCGTCCGCCCGTCTTCCAGGACGATCTTGTAACGGCCCCCTTCGGAGACTTCCAGAAACACGTCGGGCGTGACGGTCGGAGCGTGGACGTCGCTGAACAGCGAACCGGGCTTGGGGTTCAACTTGCGCAGCTCGCCGAGCGTCTCCTGAATCAGCTCCATCGAGTAGCCGGTCTTGCGCTCGATGACCGGCAGGCGGTTGTGTTCGAGATCTTCCAGGTGACTTGAAATCAACGTGCGCATCTGTTCGTAACAGTGCATGCCCGGCATCAATTGCAGCAGCAGGCACTCGCGCAAGTCTCGGGCGCCAATGCCGGCCGGGTCGAGCTTTTGCACCACCGCCAGGGCCTTCTTGGCGACGGTCAACTGCTCGGGGCCGGCGGTCGGATCGACCAGGTCTTCCAGCCGGCCGGGCAGATAGCCGTTGGAGTCGAGGCTATAGATGATCCGCTCGGCCATTTGCCGCGTCGCGTCGTCGAGATCGAACCAGCCGAGTTGCTCGCGAAGGTAGTCGTGCAGCGATTGAGGCCGCGAGACCATGTTGGCCATGGCGTCGTGCTTGCGATCGCTCTCTTCCGCCAGCCGCGTGCTCGAGGGGCGCGGACGCTCTTCAAACGTGTCGGGCCAGTCTTCGTCGAGATTCAACAGGCGTTCGAAGTCCGCCTCGTTATTCTTCGCTTCATCGACGACCAACTCCCGTTCCTCAACGGTCGGCGCGTCGGGATTCTCATGGTCGACGGGTTCTTCGGGCAGGTCCGGGTCCAACTCCGCCTTTTCGAGGCAGGGATTCTCCGAGATCTCCTGCTCGATGCGTTCTTCCAGCGCCATGATCGGCAACTGGAGAATTTCCATCGACTGGATCATCCGCGGCGCCAGCTTCTGTTGCTGAACGAGCTTCAGTTCCTGACCGAATGAAAGGCGCATGGCTATCCAATGACAAAAAGCTGGTCGTTAAAACTTCTGTCGCCCGCCCAGGGCGTCGGACAGAATTTCTTTGTTGGCAAACTCTAGCACGCTGCCGGTCGTGATTCCCCGCGCCAGTCGCGTGATCTCAATCGGCAGGTCCTGCAATTGGTTGGCGATGTACAATGCGGTCCCATCGCCTTCCAGCGTCGGATTCGTGCCCATCACGAGCTCGCGAAACATTCCGCCGCGGACGCGTTCCACCAAGGCGTCGATGGTGAGTTGCTCAGGCCCGATGCCTTCCAGAGGCGCGATGCGGCCGAGCAACACGTGATACAAACCGCGGTAGGCGCCGGTCTGCTCCAGCGCCATCAGGTCTCGCGGCTGCTCCACGACACACAGCAATCCTTGATCTCTTTTCGGGTCGCGGCAAATGCCGCACTCCTCTCCCTCTGCCAGATTATAGCAAATGCGGCAGTAGCGAACGTTTTCTTTCACGTTCCGAATGGCATCGGCCAGCGCCAAGGCCTCGGTTTTGTGCACTCGCAGCACGTGGTACGCCAGCCGCTCCGCCGACTTTTTGCCAATTCCCGGCAATTTGGCGAATTCATCGACGAGTCGGGTTACCGATTCCGTTAGCAATGACACGAGCTGGAAATCCTGTTCGCTCTGACGGCGGGGGGCATGCTTCCACTGCTGATCGCTCGAGCAGCCGTCAACAATCCGTTTGAAATCCCGATCTCTTGAATCCGTAAAACTATTCTTGGGGGTCGACCGGCCCCTCTCCGCCGGCGCCGGACAACTTGGCCAGCGCCTCATCGAGCCCGGGCACATTGAAGCCTCCGGCCAGATTCTTCATCGCATCGGCATGCAGTTGCTTTGCCTTCGCAATTGCCTGATTGGCCGCCGCGCAGACCAGATCTTCGATCAGTTCCCGATCGCCTTGCGCGAGCAGGCTGGGGTCGATCTTGCAGCGCAGCACTTCTTCCAGGCCGTTGACTTCCAACTCGACGAGCCCCCCGCCCGCAGTCCCGGTCGCCTTCTGGCTGCGCAACTCGTCGCCGACCCCCGCCAACCGGCCCTCGATCTGCCTGGCCTGCTTAAGCAGCGTTCCCAGATTTCCTAGCGAGCCGAACACGACAAACTCCTGTGTCTGCTTTCTACGAGGAAGCCTTTGCTTCCGCCTCCTCTAACCGTACGGGACGGGCGGCAAAAAGTTCCATCGCCTTGCGTACCAGCGGATGGTCTGTTTTTTCCTGAAGTCGTTCGTTCGAAGGCACTTGCCGACGTGGCGTCCCGACTTCCCTGACCTCAGGCGCCGCAACCGACTCCGAGAGGGAAAACTCCAGGCGAATGGCGCCGCCTGCTACTTCCGCAAGCGCCTGTTCCAGCCGTCTGACATTTTCCGGTCGCTCACAGAAGACTTTCGAGAAATTATACGTCGCTGGAAAACAAACGGCTAGTCGATTTGGCGCAGAAGTTGCTGAGACGGACGCCACGCGAGCATGGTCGGCCAGCAGGCCGGAAAGCCCCGAGATGACTTGCCCCCAAACCTGGACGGCATTTCCGCGCGCCGCCGAGGCAGAGGCCGGACGTTCGACTTCAGCGGCAGGCGGCGAAGGGGCGGAACCTGCGACGGCCGATGACGGCTCGACGGGGGCAACCGCAGGAGGCGTCACATCAGCGGCGGGCTCTGGAGGTTTTTTTTTTGCCGCGGCTTCCGCAGCGAGCGAAGCCGTGGCAGGCCGCGGCGCTGGACCTGGCGCCGATTGCCGCTGAACCGGCGCGGCGGGCGCCCCGTCGCGAAGCTGACTGATCAAATCGGACAGTCGCTCCAGGTTTTCCAACTGGCAGATTCGCACCAGGGCCAGTTCCGCCAGGATGCGGCCATGCGTGCTATAGCGCAAGCGGGCGATGGTCTGGTCGAGGATCTGCATGATGGCCAGGATGTTTTCCAATCCCAGTTGCTGTCCGGCCTGCACCATTTCCGAGTGCTCGCCGGCCGTAGCATACAACAGCGAGTCGGCCGGACAGCCGACGGCGGCCGTCATCATGTCTCGAAAGTAGCCCAGCAACTGGTCGAGCAGCGGACCGATATCGACCCCTTCTCCCAGCGCCGTATCGAGCTCCGCCAGGGCGGCTGCGGCGTTTCGCTCCGCAAGACAGCGAGCCAGAGCGCCCAGCCGCTGGTCGCCCGCGGCGCCCAGCATGCGATGCACGTCGGCGAGAGTGATCTTATCGCCGCCGAACGACAACAACTGCTCCAGCAGCGACTGACTATCCCGCATCGATCCGGCCGCACGGCGGGCCAAAGCCTCCAACGCCTCCGCTTCGGCAGTCACGCCTTCCGCGGCGACGATCTGCCCCAGCCGGGCGGCGATCGACGGCGTTTGAATGCCGGCAAAATCGAACCGCTGGCAGCGCGACAGGATGGTGATCGGAATCTTTTCCGGCTCGGTCGTGCAGAAGATGAACTTCACGTGCTCGGGCGGCTCTTCGAGCGTCTTCAACAACGCGTTGAAGGCCTCCTTGGTGAGCATGTGAACTTCGTCGATGATGTAGATCTTGAACCGGGCCCGGCTCGGCCGCACGTTGACGTTCTGCCGCAACTCGCGCATTTCGTCGATGCCGCGATTGCTGGCGCCGTCGATCTCCAGCACGTCCACGTCTTCGCCGGAACTGATGCTGCGGCAGATGTCGCACTGATTGCACGGCGAAGGCGTGGGCCCATGCTCGCAATTGAGGGCTTTGGCCAGAATCCGCGCCGACGACGTCTTGCCGACGCCTCGCGCTCCGGTGAACAAGTAAGCGTGTCCGACGCGGTCGGATGAAATGGCCCCCGCCAAGGCCTGCGCCACGTGTTCCTGGCCGACCAGGTCGGCGAAGGTTTGCGGGCGGTATCGCCTGGCAACGACAACGTATTCGCCGGCGCGGCTCGGCGCCGTCGATTCAGACATCACAGAGGGCGACTGAGACATGGCAGGCCAACCCCGGCAACCCGGCGAAAAAAGCCGCGAGCGGCTGCCGATGAGAGACCCTCCGCACAAAGGGCTGACTGCTTATGGCTGCTGGATTTCTCCCCTGACCAGGTTCACAGGTCCCCATTGCGGGGGCCTCTCATCGGCAGCCGATCTTGGCGTGAACAAGACTCCTAGTTGTACGCGGCAAACGGCCGACCGTCAATGAATGCGACGGGTTTGACCGCGCTCGCAGCTCGCGGGCGTTATCGTTTCCGACTTTATCGAGTATTACGTCCAGTTCCGCTGACGCCCTGACGCAGGCGCCGGTAGAATTCGCAGCGCCGATGCTTGAACTCGGGTGAGACGCTTCGCACTCGCTCCAGGCGCCTCTCCACAACAACGCCCCCTGCGAAGAAGCCATGCCGTCCGAATCCGCCCGAGACGAGCTTTATCAACTTGCCGCCCGAGCAGCCAGGCTGGGCCTGCTGGTCAATCTTGCGCTCGGCGTCGCCAAACTGGCGGGCGGCCTGCTGAGCGGGTCCTTCGCCTTGGTCTCCGATGCCGTGAACTCGCTCGGCGATGCGGTCACGTCGATGGTCGTCTTGTTCGCGTTCCGCGTGGCCCAGCGTCCGCCCGACGCGGAACATCCCTACGGCCACAGCCGCGCGGAAGCAATCGCCGCAGCGAACGTCGCCCTGTTCATCGTACTATCCGCATTGATGATCGGCTGGGAGGCCGGGCGGCGGAGCATGGCGGTGCATCCGACGCCGCCGGCATGGACATTATGGCTTGCAGCAGTGAATGTGGCGATCAAAGAGGGCCTGTATCGGTATAAGATGGCCGTGGGCCTCCGGACGGGCTCGACGTTGATGATGGCCAACGCCTGGGACCATCGCAGCGATGCTCTATGTTCGCTGGCGGTTTTCGTCGGGCTGGGACTGGCAATTTGGGGCGGACCGGCATTCCATCTTGCCGACGAGATGGCGGCGCTCGTCGTGGCGGCCGCCATCGTCTGGTCGGGAGTGCGGCTGTTCCGCCAGAGCGCGAGCGAGTTGATGGACGTGCAGGCCAACGAGCAGTTCGTCGAACAGGTGCGCCGGGCCGCCCGTTCCGTCGGCGGCGTCCAAGGAGTCGAAAAACTCTGGCTGAGAAAGTCCGGCTTGGAGTACTTTGCCGACATCCACATCCAGGTCTCCCCGCAGATCACCGTGGCGGCGGGGCATGAGATCGGACACCGCGTCAAAGACCGCCTGCTCGATGAGTTCGCCAGCCTGCGCGACGTGCTCGTCCATCTGGAACCCTACGGCGGCTGCTCGCTGGAAGAACCGCCTCAGCGCCTCGCGCACGGCCCAAAGGACCGTTAGCCTTGCTCGCGGTCCGTGACGAAGATCTTCTCAGCGGCTTCGCGGCCAAGCGTCGTCAACTGGCCGGCGACGGACACGCTGACAATGCCGGCCTCGACGCGGTTGGCGACGACTTCCCCTTCGGCGCCCAGCGGCAGGCCGGATTCGGTAAGAAACCGCAAAAATTCCGGCGACTGATCGACCACTCGCGCCAGGCGGAACGGGTAGCCCACCTGGCACTCGGCCAGCGTGCGGCTGGCAGGCGTTTCCAGCGAACCGTCGGCCCGGGGGATCGGGTCGCCGTGCGGGTCGACCTGCGGAAAGTCGAGGTAGACGTCGATGCGATCGACCAGCCGATCGCTGACGGCGTGTTCCATGTGTTCCGCTTCTTCGTGAACCTCGTCCCACGTCAAGGACAGGGTCTTGGCCAGAAACAACTCGATCAGCCGATGCCGCCGCATGACGCGCAGCGCCAACGCGTTACCGGCGGGCGTGAGCCGCACGCCTTCGTAAGGCGTGTAGGTGGCCAGGCCCCCTTCGCTCAACGTCTTGAGCATGCTGGTGACCGTCCCCGGCGACACGTTTAAGGCCGTCGCCAATTGCCCGGTCGCCGCCGACTTGCCGGACTGACCGGAACAGATCTGGAAAATGGTCTTCACATAGTTTTCAACGGTCAGACTGGGCACGATGGGCTCCGAACGGCGGCCAAAATGCGTCGCAGGGGGCCTGCTCTCAAGGTGATGGCGACGCGGTTACCATTCTACTGGGGCTGGCGTTGAGGCAAAGCTTGAATGGCGGCCGATACTCCATCGCTCTTGCCGATCGCCGGCGACGCGACTGCGCTTTGCAAGGAAAAAAGCGGTTATCCACGCTCAGCCGAGACAAGATTTAATTCGCGGCGTTCGGCCCCTGGACGGAAAATGCCGTGAATTTACCTCGCTCTCGCTTCCGGTTAGGATGACCGTTTCGCCGCCCCAAGACGCTCCGCCGCACGGCGAGAATCGCACTTTGCGGGCAATGACCACTCGGGGCTGACCGAAGAGGCCGATGGACAGTTTGAAGCTCAACCGACGCGCCGCGACGCTTTGCCAGGCCTTGCTGCAACGCGCCGCTGAACTGCGTGTCGAAATTCATCAAACCGGCGGCGCAACCGTTATCGACCTGGGCGCCAAAGCCCCGGGCGGATTGGAAGCCGGCCTGGCGATGGCTGAAGTCTGCCTGGCGGGATTGGGCCGGGTGAGCCTGGTTTCGGCCGTGCCGGAACTGTGGCAAGGCCCGGCCGTGGCCGTGCATACCGACCAGCCGCTGCTGGCATGCCTGGCTTCGCAGTACGCCGGCTGGCAGATTGCTCAAGGAAAATACTTTGCCATGGGCTCCGGGCCGATGCGCGCCGCAGCCGGCAAAGAATCCTTGTTCGAGGAACTGCTGACGCGTGAGCAAACAGACGTCGCCGTGGGCGTGCTTGAAACGTCAAAGCTGCCGCCGGAAGAAGTTGTGCATTACATTGCCGAGGCGTGCGGCATTGCTCCGAGCGGATTGACCTTGCTGGCGGCGCGAACGGCCAGCCAGGCAGGCGCCGTGCAGGTCGTAGCCCGTTCGGTGGAAACGGCGTTGCACAAATTGCACGAGTTGGGATTCGACTTGAAGCGGATCGCCAGCGGTTGGGGCGTGGCGCCGCTGCCGCCGGTTGCAGCCGACGACCTGGCCGCCATCGGCCGCACGAACGACGCCGTCCTCTATGGCGGCGAAGTCGTGTTGTGGGTCCACGGCGATGACGCGAGTCTCGAAGAGCTGGGCCCTCGCGTTCCCAGTAACGCGTCGCCCGACTACGGTGAACCGTTCGCGAAGATCTTCGCCCGTTACGATCACGACTTTTACAAGATCGACCCGCACTTGTTCAGCCCCGCCGCCGTGACTTTCATGAATCTCGACACTGGCCGCACGTTCCGCTTCGGCAGGACGGCGCCCGAGATTCTCCAGCGTTCGTTCGCGTCCTGACTTTCCACCCCGCCCCGCTTCACTCCTGCCGTCTTTCGACTTTTGCTCATGCTGTTCGCCATGCTTGGCTCGCCGGAAAGCTGGTATTTCAAGGATCTCCAGCGCGCGGCCAAGGGACGGCACGAGTTAGCGGCGGTCAGCTTCAGCGAGCTGCGAGCGACGCTTGGCGGATCGACGCCGCAAGTCGCCAGCGGCGACGTTCGGCTGGACGACGTGGATGCAGTGCTGGTGCGAACCATGCCGCCTGGCTCGCTGGAACAGGTCGTGTTTCGGATGGACGCGCTGGCCCGGCTGGAAGCCGGCGGCAAGGTGATAATCAATCCGCCCAAGGCGGTCGAAGCGGCCGTCGACAAGTATCTGGCATCGGCCAGGCTGGCCGCGGCGGGGCTGACAGTTCCCCGCACGATCATCTGCCAAACGGCCGACGACGCGATGGCTGCGTTTGCGGAACTCGGCGGAGACGTCGTGCTCAAGCCGCTGTTCGGCGCGGAAGGCCGCGGCATCGCCCGCCTGGTTGACGAAGCATTAGCACTGCGGGCATTCAAAATGCTCGAACAACTGGGCGCCGTGCTCTACCTGCAAGAATTCATCGCCCATGAAGGCGCCGATTTGCGACTGCTCGTACTCGGCGAGCGAGTGCTGGGCATGCGGCGCCGCAATCCGCTCGACTGGCGCACGAACGTCAGCCGCGGCGCCAGCGCTGAGCCGCTGGAAGTGACGGACGAATTAGCCTCGCTGGCGCACCGCGCCGCCGCCGCGGTCGGCGCCCCTTTGGCCGGCGTCGACCTGCTGCCGGGCCGCGACGGCCGGCTTTACGCCATTGAGGTCAACGGCGTCCCCGGATGGAAAGCACTCGCCCGCGCTCTCGAGATTGACGTGGCGGCGCTGGTCCTGGATTTCGTCGAGGCGGAAGTGAAGAAACGCGGAACGCGGAGCTCAGAATGCGGAGCAGAGAAGACTTGAGCATTGAAAACTTGAGCCAGCTTTGAAATCAAATTCGTGCCAATCCGACTTACGACTTTGCCCGGCCTTCGCCCCTGCTATCTCAAACCGGAATGAACCGCCAACCCGCCACAAACGCCGTCTGCAACGTCGCCGCCCGACTCGCCTCGATGGCTGCGTCGATTCCGGACAACCTGGCGGTGATCATGCCGCAAGGGCGCGACGCTTCGGGCAAGCGACGGTACGCCTCGGTGACGTTTCGCGAATTGGATCAGGACAGCGACCGCCTGGCCCGCGGGTTGCGCGAGCTGGGCGTTGCGCCCGGCGTCCGGTTGGCGCTGCTGGTCAAGCCGAGCATCGACTTCATCTCGCTGGTCTTCGCGCTGTTCAAGGCTGGCGTCGTCACCATCCTGATCGATCCGGGCATGGGCAAAAAGAATCTCATCGCCTGCCTGGAAGCGGCAGAGCCCGAAGGCTTCGTCGCCATCTCGCCGGTGCATGCCGTGCGGACGCTGCTGCGGCGTAAATTCGGCAAGGCAAGATTTAACGTCACCGTCGGGCGGCGCTGGTTCTGGGGCGGAGCGACCCTTGATCAATTGCGCGGCACCGCTTGGAGCGGGCCAGAGCTGGCCGAGACGAAGAGCGATGACGCGGCTGCAATTATCTTTACCACTGGCAGCACGGGTCCGCCGAAAGGCGTTCTCTACCGGCACGGCAACTTCGACCGTCAGGTCACAGAGATTCGCGATTTCTACGGCATTCAGCCGGGCGGACTTGACCTGGCGGGGTTCCCTCTGTTCGGCCTGTTCAATTGCGCGATGGGCGTGACGACGATCATTCCCGACATGGACGCGTCGCGACCGGCCAGCGTCGATCCGGCGAACATCGTCGAGGCCATTCGCGATTGTCAGGCGACCCAGGCGTTCGCCTCGCCGGCCGTCTGGAATCGCGTCGGACCTTATTGCGTCCAGCGAGGAATCCGGCTGCCCAGTTTGCGGCGCGTGCTCTCGGCGGGGGCTCCGGTACTGCCGCACGTGCTTGAAGCCATGAAAAGCGTGATCTCGCCCGACGGCGAAATGCACACGCCCTACGGCGCGACGGAATCGCTGCCGGTGGCGTCTAGCGCCGCCAGCGAAGTGCTGGGCGAGACCGCGGAGAAAATGCGGCAAGGCGCCGGCGTTTGCGTCGGCCGCAAGTTCCCGGGAATCGAGTGGAAGGTGGTTCGAGTCGTGGACGGACCGATTGCTGAAATCGCCGACGTCGAAGAGGCGCCCGCGGGCGGGATTGGCGAATTGATCGTTCGCGGCGACGTGGTGACGCGCGAATATGCAACGCGTCAGGAGTGGAACTCGCTGTCAAAGATTCGCGACGGCAATGCCATCTGGCATCGCATTGGCGACGTCGGCTATTTGGACCAGCTCGGTCGTTTCTGGTATTGCGGCCGCGCGGCGCATCGCGTACGCACCGCAAACGGACCGCTCTACACGGAACAATGCGAAGCGATTTTCAACAACCATCCCGACGTACTGCGCTCGGCGCTGGTCGGAATCGGCGAACCCGGCGCCCAGCAGCCGGTGATCATCGTAGAGCCTCGGCCCGGCAAGGCGCCGCAGGACGAGCGAGCGAAGCAAGCATTCATAGAAGAACTACGGACGCTGGGCCAAAGCAATCCCTTGTCCGCAGAAATCGATCGGTTTTTGTTTCATCCATCGTTTCCCGTCGATATTCGCCACAACGCGAAGATCTTTCGCGAAAACCTGGCGGAGTGGGCGGCAGCGAAGACAGAGTAGCGCTTTGACGATGACTTGCGGACTGGTGGTGAACCCTGCGAGTTCAAAATAGCGCGTCAGCTTCTCGAGCGGCATGAAGAACTCTGACGAGTTCGATGCCATCGGCGATCGGCCGGTAAAACAACACACATATTCCTGACAACAAAGCTCCGCAAGTCAATGGCGAGCTCAGGCCTGCCTTGCCCCAAATCTGGATGGCCAGCGAGCAATTGCAATTTGCTTTCCAGGACGTTCAGGAATTGCTCGGCCGCTGAAGGATTATCTGCGCCGATGTAAACGGCGATATCGATCAAGTCC
>DASZUP010000076.1:0-2456 GCA_035547635.1 Pirellulales bacterium | reverse complement strand
ATCCCGTGCAGCCGATCGAACTTCGCCGCGAGTGCGGGGCCGCCGTCGCCGCCGAAACCGCCCGCCTTAGGCCCCCCGCCGGCGATGGTACGCATAACGCCTGCGGCGGGATCAAGTTCGCGAACGGCGTGATTCTCCGTGTCGGCAATTTCCAGCCGGCCGTGCGCATCGAGCGCGATCCCTTTCGGGCCATTGAGCAGCGCTTCCTGCCCTGGTCCGTCTTGAAAGCCCTTGCGCAGCGTGCCGGCTGCATGCCGCCACGTCCCTTGCGCCAGATCGAGCCGCCAGATGCTGTTTCCTTCGCGCAAGGCGACCCACAGCGTTTCGTTTTCCACGGCCAACGCTCGCGGCCCGAGCACCGGGCGACCGCGAGCCGGTTTGCCATCTTCGGGCATTTTGGCCTGGCCATCGCCGGCGATCGATTCGATCTTTCCGCTGGCCAGGTCGACTCGCCGAATGCGATGGTTGCCGATATCGGCGATCAAGAGTCCGCCTTGAGCGTCGAACGCAATGCTGTGAGGGGTGCGCAACTTGGCTTTAACCGCCGGTCCGCTGTCTCCGGCGTCGCCCGCTTCGCCGCAACCGGCCACCGTGGTAATGGTCCTGGTCTTGGCATCGACGCGCCGAACCAGATGATTTCGCATTTCCACGAAGAACATGTTGCCGTCGCGATCGAACCGCACCTCGTATGGCTCGTTCAGCAATGCCTGCTCCGCGGGGCCGCCGTCGCCCGCGTAGCCTTTGCGACCGGCGCCGGCTACGGTGGTCAGCCGGCCGCTGTTGCAGTCCAACCTCCGGACGCGATGCGTGCCGACCTCGCAGATATAGAGGGCGCCATCGGGACCGAATTCCAGGCCAAACGGCTGGTCGATATTGGTTTCCAGCGCCGCTCCGTCGCGGCCATTGTCGCCCGGCTTGCCCGTGCCGGCGATCGTCTCAATCGTGTCGCCTCGCCCGGCGGACGCGAGCGTGAATAAGCAGCAAAACAGCAGAAAAGCGGGACGAGGTATTCGAATCATGAGTGCGCCTTGATTTCAAGCGGGAAGCGTCTCGATGCGTTGATGACTGACCGGACCCCGATTCTTTGCCGGCGCGCCCAATCGCCGATTTCGAGAAGCAGCGAGCGGGTGTAGCGCATGCCGGAAAGTCCGCACAGTTGGGAGCATCTTCGCGGATCTCCGACGGTCAGACAAGCAGCCAGGACCGACGGACCTGAATTCGAAGATCCAGCGGCCGAGCCGCATGTAGAAATAGCCAGGGAATGTGTCGGATCGACACAGCCTTAGCGCCGAAAGGCACAAGCTGCGCGTTGCCGCAGGCGCGTTGGGCGTCTGCGTCTCCTTGCAGCAGGACGCGTCGTGTCGCGCGATTCTGCTCGTCTGGCGCCGAGGCAGCAAGGGACTAACGTCGGTCGCCCGCGACCGGGTTTCACCGAAGTCCCTTGTGCTTCTCGACTTTGGCATGCAATCTGCATGCTATATTTCTCCAAAGGGAGAAAGACCATGCGAATTTTAACGTTCGTCCTCGCTGCTGCCATTCTCGTCTGGCAAGGGGCGTTAGCGGCGGCGCAGGATGTGGGCAACGTTTCCCCGGCGCCGGCCGCGAGTTCCCAGAATTCCGCTGGTCCGGTCATGCTGAAAGCGGGTGCAAAAACGGGCCCAGGTTCAGCCGCCGATGCAAATGCTGCGACGGACGGTTTTCTCGCGCGGCAACGGTATCAAAGCGGCCACTGGTGGTACTGGGGACCGAATGCCGCCCCGGCGGCGCCTCGCCAGGCCATTGAGCCGCCCGACAACGACGATGCCAGGCCGTTTGGCCAGCAAAACAACAATTACTTCGGCGCGCCCGCCATCAGCCGTTACTCGACCGGTTTCGGCGCTCATTGGAATCCCTACCGCGGTTTCGATTACGGCTACCAAAGCAGATTCGGCCAGAACTACTACGGCTACGGCAACGGTTACCGTGGCTATGGCAATGGCTTTTATGGCTACGGTTACGGCGTGTTCAGCAACGGCGCCTATGCCACCGGCGACTAGCGTCGCGTTGTGAACGTTCGTCTCGGTGAGCGCGGGAGCGACCGTCTCAGGCCGTCTGGGAGAACATCGACCGGCGAAGCGGGAAAGCCATGGCTCGAAATCGGCGCCCTATCATCCTCGGCGCTGCGTAGAAACACGCCGTCGGCCGAACAGTTTGAGCTGTCGCTCGCATCGTATTACTCGCCGCCCCGGATCGGGACGGGATCGCGCATGCCGTCGATCAGGTTGACCGCGACATAAGTCACCTCGGCCTCGGTCAGGCTCACCACTTCGCCAGCACGGTCGGCTTCGACCATGACGTGCATCGTGATCGAGGTCCGCCCGACCTTGACCAGTCTGGTCCAGAAACAGACGACGTCGCCGACGAACACCGGCTCGTGGAACTCGACCCGGTTCATCGCCACGGTGACCATCAACGGT
>DASZUP010000075.1:0-5712 GCA_035547635.1 Pirellulales bacterium | reverse complement strand
GGCACGAAGATCCTGAGCGCTTATCGCACTCGCCAGGGAGACGGAGCGCTGTCCAACACCCTGGCCGCCAACGCCTTCCAGGACACGTTCTTGCCATTCGAGGATCTGTCCGTCATCCGCAACGGCAGCTACCAGAACGCGGACAAAGCGCGGCTGGCCGAAGGCGTGCAGGCGGCCATCGCCTGGTCGCACGACCAGTCGGTGCAAGTATTCCTGGAATCGCAGGCGGCCGTGGCGGTCTCGCAGAACGAACAGGTCGAGGAACTCTTTACCGTCAAGGACTTGCGGAACAATCCCAAGTTGAGGCTGATCAAAGTCGCTTCGACGCAGACGGCGCATCCCGGCGATTTTGTCGACTTCACGCTGCGGTTTGACAACGTCGGCGATCAGCCGCTGGGCAACGTCGTGCTGATCGACAACCTTACGACCCGGTTGGAATATGTGCCGGACAGCGCTCAGTCGAGCGTGAAGAGCGAGTTCCAGGTGCAGCCCAACGACGGCGAATCGCTGGTCTTGCGGTGGGAAATCGCCGATCCGATTAAGCCCGGCGAAGGCGGCATCGTCCGCTTCCGCTGCCGCGTGCGGTAACTTCGGCGCAAGCCATCCGAGCCTGGCAGTCGCATCACTGACCGGCCTCTCATCAAGTGGGGCTGATGGCGGCGTCTGCCGCGCTTCAGCCCCCCTGCCCCGCCCTGGCTCCGCGGGGATTTTCGATCGCTCGTCGTTCCCCCCTCTGTTGGCAACCCGCTCCGCATCCACCCGCGGGGCCGATGCGCAAAACGATCGACCAGCCTGCTCGCGCGAAGCCCACGTCCATGCGTGCTATCGCCGGCCACACGCTGCAACCGTCGCGGCTTTCCGTTGGCGCGATGTTTGCGTGATGACCGTCCATAGCGGGCGGCCAAGTTAGCAGATTGCGGACGTACATCGCGCCCGAAGCTTGGCGTCAGCCCCCGGACATCAAACGCGGGAACCCTTCGTGGTGACGCAAGGAGCGAGATCATGAGCCGGTTAGGAATCTTGGGCGCCGTATTGGCTATCGGCATCTACGGCGGGACATTGCTGAAACCCGAAGCGCCTCATGTAACGAAGAGCACGGCGCCGCAAGTCACGGCCGCCCTCAATCATGGCGATCAGACGGTCACGCCCGTGCGTTGGGGACGATTCTTTGGCGGCTTGCGCGGCGGCTACTATAGCCCCTACTACAGCTACTACGGCCCGGCCTATGGATATCGGAGCTATTACTCGCCGTACGCCGGCGGCTATTATGGCTCCTACGGCTACGGCAGTCCGTACGTCTGGTGGTGGTAGCCCTCGCGACGAAAGGCGAGCCTGCCTTAGACTGCCAGCGCAGGCTCGCCTTCGCGTTTCTCCCCGTCGAGGCGCGAGGTTATCCACCGCGCCGACGGGGCGTCGCTCCACGGCGCCAGCACTGTGCTGCTCTTTTCTCTGCTGCTGCATTCTGCGCAGTCGGGCTCGGCCGGCGGGGGTGAATCCGCTCTTGATTCGTCGCGGACGAGGCATGACGCAACGCGAATTCTCCAGCGAGGCGGTGCAGCAATCGGCGTTCCCTCTCGCGGCCTCTACATTTTTGCAGCCAAACCTGCCATAATTCGTAGCTGCCACGGCACGAATTCCAATCTTCGCTCGCCTGCCAGAGAGTTTTGCGCGGCTGGCTGCGCACCCCGGCGCGAGCTAATGAGGCGCGGCTGCGAGTACGCCGCGGCCGCGACAGCGAGGACCGACATGCTCGATCAACAATTCAAAGACCGCCTGGTCAGCCGGCTGCTGCCGCACGTCCAGACGCCCGCCCAGTACATCGGCGGCGAGTGGAACATGGTCCGCAAAGACCACCGCGACGTGCAAGGCAAGCTCTGCCTGGCGTTCCCCGACACGTACACGATCGGCATGAGCCATCACGGCCTGCAAGTTCTGTACTTCCTGATGAACGGACGCGACGACTGGGTCTGCGAGCGGGCCTTTACGCCCTGGCTCGACATGGAAGAACAACTGCGTTGCACCGAGACGCCGCTCTACAGCCTGGAGACGTTCACGCCGCTCGATCAGTTCGACGTGCTCGGCTTCACGCTGCAATACGAGATTTCCTACGGCAACCTGCTGACCATGCTGGACCTGGGCCGCATTCCGCTGCGCAGCGTCGCTCGCACGCTCGATCAGCCGTTGGTCCTGGCCGGCGGACCGTGCGCGCAGAATCCCGAACCTCTGGCGCCGTTCGTCGACGTGTTCGTGACCGGCGACGGCGAACCAAGTTTGCCGGTGATCTGCGACTTGTGGCTGCAGCTCAAAACCGAAGCCTTGTCGCTGCGACGTCCCGCCTCCGCCCAGGCCAGCCGCGAACTGCGCGAGGAGCTGCTCCTGGAACTGGCGCGACGCGTGCCGTTTGCCTACGTGCCGCGGTTCTACGAACCCGAGTACGGCGGCGACGGCCGGCTTGTGGCGCTGAATCCAACGCGGCCCGACGTGCCGAAGACGATCGAGCCCTCGGTGATCGACGATCTGGACGCCATTCCGCTGCCCACGGCGCCGATCTTGCCCTACGTGGAATGCGTCCACGATCGGATCGCGATCGAGATCATGCGCGGCTGTCCTTGGCAGTGCCGGTTCTGCCAGAGCACCGTCATCAAACGCCCGCTGCGCATCCGCTCGGTGGAAACCATCGTACAGGCGGCGCTCGAGTCGTACCGCAACACGGGACAGACCGAGATTTCGCTGCTCTCGCTCTCGACCAGCGACTACCCGCACTTTGAAGAGTTGGTGCGCCGCTTGCAAGAGACGTTCCAGCCGTTGGGCGTGAAGATCTGCCTGCCGAGCCTGCGCGTCAATGAGCAGCTCAAGAGCGTCGCCACACTGATGTCGATGTTCGGAGACCTGTCCGGACTGACGTTGGCGCCCGAGGTGGCGCGTGACGACATGCGCGAGCAAATCCGCAAGAAGATCAGCAACCAGGATCTGTACGAAGGCTGCCGCCAGGCGTTCCATCACGGTTGGCAGCAGGTCAAGCTTTACTTCCTCTGCGGTCTGCCCGGCGAGCGCGAGGTCGACTTGGACGGCATCATCGAGATGGCCGAAACGATTTCCAAGATCGGCAAGCAGGAAACCGGTCGCTTCGCCAAGGTCACGGCCAGCGTATCGAACTTTGTTCCTAAAGCCCACACGCCTTATCAGTGGAACGGCATGCAGACCGCCGAGTATTTCCACGGGGCCCATGCCCATCTCAAGGCGCGCCGGCGGCTGCGGTCGGTATTCGTCAAATGCCACGAGGTCGAGACCAGCCTGCTGGAAGGGGTGCTCAGCCGCGGCGACCGGCGCGTCGCCAATGCGATTGAGTTGGCCTGGCAGCGGGGCGCCCGGCTCGACAGTTGGCGTGAACATATCCAGCCTGATCTCTGGCGCCAGGCGCTGGCCGATCGCGGATTGAGCGTGGAAAACACGGCGCAGGTCGCCTACCCTCTGGATGCCAAGTTGCCGTGGGACCATTTGAACGTGAAGAAGGGCCGCGCCTATCTGGAAAAAGAGCAGAACCGCGCCGTCGTGCAGTTGGCCGCGATGGCGGGAGCGGAATAGGCCGTTGCGGCGCTCAAGGAGTGGAATGCGCGGCAAGGTTCGGTTTAAATGGAACAAGTCCGATCCGGCGAGGTTCGGCGTTCCGCATTAAAACCAGCCGGCTGACGCCGGCCGCTCGCCTGAAAAGCCGCCACTCCCCTGCCCTGCCCCATGCGTTACCGTCTCCTGGCCGTCGATATCGATGGCACGCTTGTCAACAGCCGCGACGAATTGACTGAGGCCACAAGGCAAGCCTTATTCCGCGCCACGGAAGCTGGCGTGCGGATCATACTGGCAACCGGCCGGCGCTATAGCCGGGCGCTGCCGCTGGTAAAACCGCTGGGACTCGACGTACCGCTCGTCACGGCCAGCGGCGCGCTGATCAAACATCCGCTCGACCATCGCACGCTCTATCAGGCCGCCTTCGAGCGGCCATTGCTTTGCGACGCGCTGGCCATCGTCGAGCGAGCCGGCTTTGAAGCGGTGCTGTATTCCGACTCCTACGGCCAGGGCTTCGACTTCTATTGTCCCCGCGTTGACGTAGAGCATCCGGAACTGGCCGATTACCTGCAGTTGAACCCCGGCTGTCATCAGGTCTGGCCGATGCTCATGAGCGAGCCGCCCGATGGCGTGTTCGCCGGATTTGCCATTGGCAAGCGCGACGAGATGCTGGCGCTCCATGAAGAATTGCAATTGCGATTGCCGCAGCAATTGTACACGCACGTGCTGCGCAGTCCGAGATACTTGGGCTATATGTGCGAGATCGCGCCGATCGGCGTGACAAAATGGTCAGGCATCCAGCACGTAGCCAGAGAATGGGACATTCCGCCGGAAGCAATGTGCGCGGTCGGAGATGACGTCAACGATCTGCCAATGATCGAAGCCGCGGGGCTTGGCGTGGCGATGGGCAACGCTCTGCCCGAGGTCAAAGCCGCCGCGGACCGGGTTGCTCCCTGTCACGACGAGGACGGCCTGGTTCACGTCGTTGATTGGATTCTCAACGGCGCTTGAGCCGCGCAGAAAGTGCCCCGCGCCGTCGGCAATGCGGCCTGCGGACTTCCCCGAGGCTGGGTTGTTAAAAACTTGGCGTCGGCTTTGCAGTTCTCATACCGGCTTTGTTCGCGCGCAGCGCGCAAGTCGACCGCCAACGGCTTCTCGGTTGCCACCAGCTTTAGCTTGCCCATCGCCGGTACAAACCTGCTCGAAGTCAAAGCCGTTGTCTGTCGCAAAAAGGCTCGCTTCTCAACTGCCTGGCCCCCGAGCCGTAATCGCATTAACGCGTCCTCATTTGTTGCTGTGAACGCGTCGCGTGTGACGCGCCCGTGCTTGAGCGAAAAAAGTGTCGCGCCCTGCGTCAAATGGGCGCGCTTCCATCCGCGGCGCCAGGAGACTCGCCAGCAATACGGCCATTTCCAGGGGCTCCTACTGAACGGCGCACCGTTTGCTTCCCTTGAAGGGTACGAAAAGACGCCGAACCGGCGCACGCCGGACGGATCACGTCCGATGTTCGGCGTTTGCCTTGTGGCACGAGCGTGCGGAACATGATGGCGAGACAAGGAGCAACAACCATGAGTCGTTATGCAATCCTGGGAGCCATGATGGCCATCGGCATTTACGCAGGAACGCTGCTGAAACACGCTGAGGCGCCCAAAGCGGCCGTCGCCGCGCCGGAAGTGACGGCCGCGATCGACCATGGAGGCGCGACGATAACGTTCGTGCAGCGACGCAGGTACAGCTACTATAGTCCCTACTACGGATACTACAGGTACGGGTACGGCTACACGCCCTACTCCGGCTACTACCGGCCATCTTACAACTACTATCCGTACTACTACGGGACGCCCAGTTACTATTACTACACGCCGTATGGCAATGGAAGTTACTACACGGCGAGACCTTACACGTACTCTTACGGCCCATCCTATTACTGGTGGTGGTAGAGGCCGAGAGGACGTCGAGCCGACGTCAATTGTTGCCGAGCGGGCGGCCCCCGCCTGGAAGACTGTCGCCTCCGCCCGGCGAGACTTGCTCGACGCCGGGCACCACGCGACCTTCGAGTCCGGGCGCCGAGCGGCCGCCCAAACCGGGCACGACCCGCCCGCCGACGCCGGGTAACGATTCTTCGACGTTGTCGGTCACCGCGGCGCC
>DASZUP010000074.1:0-1669 GCA_035547635.1 Pirellulales bacterium | reverse complement strand
TTTGTCGGAGGCACGCCTTTGTACCTAAAGGCTTTGCTGCGAGGCATTTTCGAAGGCCCGCCGGCCGACTGGGAGCTGCGCCGGCGCTGGCAACGCCAGACGGAGGCTCACGGCCCGCAGTGGCTGCACGAACAGTTGGCGGCGGTCGACCCGGCGGCGGCGGAGCGCCTGCACCCAAACGACATGCGGCGGTTGATCCGAGCTCTGGAAGTTTACGAGAAGACGGGCCGCCCGATCAGCGAGTGGCAGCGGCAATTCGACGCCGCCCGCCCGGCCGACCAGTGCCGGGTGTTCGTGCTCGACTGGCCGCGAGAGACGCTGTACGCCCGCATCGACGCTCGAGTCGACGCCATGTTCGCCGCAGGCCTGGTGGCCGAAATCGAAGCATTGCTGGGCCGCGACGTAAAGCTGAGCCTCACGGCCCGACAAGCGCTCGGCTACCGCGAGGTGCTGGAACATTTGGCGGGCCAACGCGACCTTGCAGAGACCATCGAGTTGATCAAAACCCGCACCCGGCAGTTCGCCAAGCGCCAACTCACCTGGTTCCGCAGTTTGAGCGAATGCCGCTGGCTTGCCGTGGCCGAGCCGCTGGAAGCTCCGGGTGTCGCGGAACGTATTCTGCAAGCCGGCGCCGTGAACCTAGCAACCCCGCCCGACGCTCTTTACAATACTTGATTCTCATTTTCACCAGCTTTGAAAGCCAAACCGGATTGAACGGGAGTCGGCATTGATTCGGACCCATACTTGCGGCGAATTGCGGGCGGAACACATCGGCCAGGAAGTCACCTTGTGCGGCTGGGTCGACTCGTACCGCGACCACGGCGGCGGTTTGTTCATCGACCTGCGCGACCGCTACGGCAAAACCCAGATCGTGTTCGCTCCTGAGGCCGGTCCTGAGGTGCAAGAGGCGTCTAAGACGCTGCGCAGCGAGTTCGTGATCGCCGTGACGGGCAAAATCGCACGCCGGCCGGAAGGGACCGTCAATCCGAAATTGGACACCGGCGAGATCGAGCTTCGCGCCAGCCGCCTCGAGGTGCTCAACAGATGCCAGACTCCGCCGTTTCAGCCAGGCGCCAAGGAACTGCCGGGCGAAGACTTGCGGCTGAAGTACCGTTATCTGGACTTGCGCCGACCGGAAATGCAGGAAACCCTTGTATTGCGGCACCGGATCATCAAGTCGATGCGAGACTATTTCGACTTGCACAACTTTCTGGAGATCGAAACGCCGATGCTCGGCCGCAGCACTCCGGAAGGCGCGCGGGACTATCTGGTCCCTAGCCGCGTGCATCCGGGCTGCTTCTATGCCTTGCCGCAATCGCCGCAGCTTTACAAACAGATCCTGATGGTCGCCGGCTACGACCGCTACGTGCAGGTGGCGCGCTGCTTCCGCGATGAAGATCTGCGGGCCGACCGCCAGCCTGAGTTCACGCAGTTGGACGTCGAAATGTCGTTCGTCGACAGCGAAGACGTGATCGGCATGATCGACGGACTGGTCGCCAAGCTGGCCAAGGAAATCCTCGGCCTCGAGGTCAAGCTGCCGCTGCCGCGCATGACTTACGACGAAGCCATGGAGCGTTTCGGTCATGACGCCCCCGACTTGCGGTTCGGCCTGGAACTGGTCGACCTGACCGACCTGGCGGCCGAGGCGGAGTTTCGCGTGTTCCGAGAG
>DASZUP010000073.1:0-6774 GCA_035547635.1 Pirellulales bacterium | reverse complement strand
ACACGCACCAGGCCGACTTGTCGCCGCCGCCTTCGCTCGCGTCGACGCCCAGGGCAAAGGGCCGCCCCATCGGCCTGCCGCGCTGGCGGATGCGAGCCTGCAACAGGGCGCCGAGCCGCTGCGCCGCGTCCAACCAGGCGCTGGGAAACATCCGCTGCCCGGCTTCTTCGGGGAACAGCCCGTAGAGCCGCGTCCGCTTTTCGGACGGGCGCAAGGTGGCTTCTCGCTCCAAGAACGTTTCGTAGGACAAGATGCCGGGGACCTGCCAGACCTGGCCGTGCGGTCCGCGGCGCGGCGGCGAACCCGCCCGGCCGGCCGCTCGCCAGGTGCGACCGACAATCACGTTCGGCGAGTCTTCGCCGCTGACGTGAATGACCTTGCGGAACAGCCGATCGGCCGCGCCGGGATGACGTTGATCGCCCGCCTTGCAAACCGCGGCGAAGGTCCCTTGATCGCGGAGCGGATTGCCGATGAACAGCGAGCAATGCCGCTGCGTCTCAATGGCCGGAAAGAACGCGTCATCGACGCCCGAAGCTTCTTCGACGACGAACAACACCGTGCCGATTTCGGCGCCGGCGGCGTCATCATAGAGCATAGGCAGATGATTGCCTTGCAGCGACTCGACCTTTTCGGCCACGCGGCCGCGCAGGTAATACTTGGGCGTCGGGTCGCCCGCCTCGTCGGGATAGCGCAGCTCCAAGTCGGTTTCGACGAAGCCGAAGTCGAACCGGCGGCCGCCCATGCGAGCGGAGCGGACCAGTTCTCCGATCTCGCCCCACAAGATGCCTTTGAGCTGGTCTTTCGTCGTTGACAACGTAACGACCTTGCTCTTGCGCGTCGTGAACCACCAGATCGCCGCCAGCGCCGCCGTGAACGACTTGCCCATCTCGTTGGCGGAGTGAACCCAGGTTTCCGTGTTGGTCGTGAGCGAGCGAAGGATCTGCCGTTGGTACGACGCCAGCCTGTACTGCGGCCAGAACGTGGCGACGAATTGGACCGGGTCGCCGACGAACTCCGACCACAGGCGCACAACCGGCTGGGGGACTGTCATCGGCGGTCGTCCTCGACCAGCGGCGGCTTCTTCAGACCAGGATTGGCGATCTGTCGAAACCACGGCCGCCCATTCTGCTCGGCCAGAGGGTTTTCCGGCTCCCACGATTCGACCCACAACCGGGTCGTCACCACGCGGTAACAGCTCTCGACGTCATCAGACCAGGCAAGCCGCCACGCGTCGTCCTGACGAGAGAGCGTCATGGCGGTCGACGCCCAACGATGATCGAGACAGGTCCACTCGCCTTGCACGCGATCCCAGAAGAAGATCAGTTCCACGTTCTCGGTCAGATGCGCGACGCTGATGCACTCGACCGCCTGCTCGACGACCGGAAACGCCGGAGCCTCGGCCGTTGGGTCGCCGCAAACAATCGCAAACAGCATGGCCAGGCGAGACATGACGGGCCCTCCGTCTTGTTCGATACTCGAAACCGGACGCTGACCGTAATTGTCGGCGGCGCTGGCTTGGCGCGTGACCGGCACGAAAAGTAGGTCAGGCTTTCCAGCCTGACGGCGCCATCGAGTCAGGCTGGAAAGCCTGACCTACGCACGAATCACGGCGCCTTACGCCTCCGGCGCTCCGCAGGCCTTTTGTTCGGGCTTGGATCGCCTTCCGGCGACCAGGCGAGCATTTCCTCCGCCACCGCTTCGGCGTCGAAGACGTTTGACGGCGCTCGATCGCGGGCCGCGGCCGGAGAAGCGAGATAGTCGGCCAGCGCTTCTAACGTCATCGGCAGCGAGCATGACTCGCCGGCAACGCCGCGGCCTGACCTCGACGCCTCGGCGCCCCAGATGGCTCGAATGCTTTTGAGCAGGTCATTGCCGACTTGCAGGAACCGCGGGTTGCCGCACTGGTCTCGATCGGTTTGTTCGCTGGTTACGACCGATTGCGGCTCGCCGTTTTTGTCAGTACGACCTTGCACCAGCCGGGCCTTTGTCACGCGGCTTGGCGCTTTCGATCGCTCCCACTCGACCAGCGTCTCGCGGACCAACCCCGTGAGAAGCACGTGGTGCGCCATCTTGACCGCGGCCGGGTCAACCGCCCTGCCCGGCTCGTTGATCCAGCGATCCACGCCGCGGCAAATCTTCGCAATCCGGCGGCGGCTAAAGCCAAGCGACCGGGCAATATCGGCTTGCGGCTGGCCCAGGACCGCATGCCGGCGGTAGATATCCAAGGCCCGCTGGCTGGGCCCTTTGCGTCGATGGCGGTTGTCCGAGAGTGACATGTTATCTGTTTGCGTGGGATTCTCGCAGAATCGCATTCCGCTCACCTCTTTCCGCCGCCGTCAACTCGCAGAGCGTTTTGAGGCGGGTTCTCGAAGTAGGGTAAAAGCCGTTCGAAAAGTAGGTCAGGCTTTCCAGCCTGACGGCGCCATCGAGTCAGGCTGGAAAGCCTGACCTACGTGACAATCTCTCATGCCGTCGCCTTAGCACCCATTTGCTGCTGTCAGGAGAACGCCGCGGAGAGCAGCCGTTCCTGCGAATCCATCGTTGGGATGATCGTGGGCTTCTGACGCCAGCCGAGTGCTGTCCGCAGGGTGCGTTCGAAATCGTCTGCTAACGGCACTCCATGCCGACGAGCGAGCACCAATACATACGCCTGGTCGGCTCGATCCAGCTCTTTGCCGGCGCGAAACCTCGCCTCTTGCCCCGCAATCCAATCCGCCGCTACCGAGCGCGGCTCGCGAGCCGGCCGCGTTGGCGCGGCGCCGCAGATGGGCGGCTCGTCTTTGGCCGATAGCCTCGCTTCACGCTCTTCCCACCAGACGGGGTCAAGCTTGAGCGACGTGATTTGTTCGAGTCCCATCGAAAGCCTCCCCCTGAGCTCAAACGCCCGTCAGGCCGAACTCTCACCGCCAGTGAACAGATTTATACTACTGTATCTTATTTTTGTCAATAGAAGCTCACACGCCGCGAACATATTCGGCGGAGACAACTGCGCGGCCGGTCGATGTGACAGAGCCCTGCTTGGCGCCGGCATGCACGGAACTTCCCTGCCGCTTGATGCAGGCGATGCGCCAGTGCGGCGAGCGCTGCAGATGGCCAATCAGCGCCGGATGGCTGGCGGTAATGGTGACGCGATAGCCCGCCGCCTTCAGCAAGTCTGCGACGGCGCCGCGCAGTCGGGAACCGATGCCGATGCCCTGATAATCGGGCAGCACGACCAACCGGCTGACGCGGCGCACGCCGGCATGCCCGATGCTCGGCAACACGGCACAAAAGGCCGCGGGCCGCCCGTCGACCAGACCGAGATAACATTGGGCCGACGGCGACAACTTGCCGCTCAGATAATGGTGGCGTGCAAACAGGGGCCAAACGTCGCGGCGGCAGCGAAAGACTTCGAGTCGGAGATCCGGTCGCCGAAGACGCCTCCGGGTCAGCGTGCGCGTCGCCATATCGACGACCCAGTCGGGTTCGAGCCACTCGACGACGTCGTAGTGGCACGTAACGGCGACGAATCGCTGCGTAAAGTCTCCGGAGCGGACCGCCTGGCTGACGGCGGCCGAACCGATCTTGGCGACGGTCCGATCGACCACGCTGGTAAACTCGTCGAAGACGACCAGCTCTCGACTGGCGAGCAGCGCTCGGGCCAGATCGCAACGGAACTGCTCGCCGCAAGAGAGCACGCGATATGGTTTGATCCATGCCGGCGGAGACGAGAAACCGACGGCGGTCAGCAAGCGCGTCACCCGCTTGATCGAAACGTCAGGATCGAAGCCGTCAATCACAGCCCGGTCCGGCGGCCACGGGCCTCCGGAACGCGGCGCATCGCCAAAGACCTGCCGAGCGATCGTGCTCTTGCCGCTGCCGGAAGGACCGACAATCACGCCAATTTGCCAGTCTTCATCCAGACTCGGCACGTCGACTTCGAACGCCTCGCGGCACTTCTCCGCCAGCGGCACGTCGAACATGCCGGCGACCTGGGCGACGCGAAAGCTCTCGTGGATCGGACACTCGACTACAGCGCGAGCAAGCGGCATTTGAGCCCCCTGGCCGAAAGGAGTTCGTAGACTTCTCGTTGTTCGGTTTCGCTCTCGCAACTCACCACGACTTGCCACGACTCAGGCACGCTTTGCGACGCGTGCGGGCGACTCGCGCTGCTTTTGGCGGCGCCGATAGCGTTGACGCGGGACTCGGCCCGGTCGCGAAGGTGGTCCAGCAAGGCGACGATGGCGGGCGTCTGCACCTGGATCTTCGTGATTAGCGCGTCGAGCTTGGCCCGATCGACCTGGGCGATGGCGCCCAAGGCATCGTGCGTAGCGAGCACTTTGTCTCGTTCTTCCGGATCGAGATCGACGACCGTGACGTCCACTTCGTCGTCGGCCGCCAGCGATTCCCGGCGCAGGTGGCCGTCGATCAACCGCAAGCGCCCGTCGCCTTGTTCGAAGGCCAGCAGCGTGCCGACGAAGCCGACTTCGTCGAGGATGCCGGCCAGCGCCGCCTTTTGCTCGCTTGGGTGAAGCCGATGGTTGGCCGGGTTGGCCAACAGATCGCCGGCGCGGACGCGGCGAACTTCTTTATTGCGGTTGCGGATGACCATGCTTTGCAGCATACGCCGCAACTGGCTTGGCAAGCGCTCAGACTTCCAGATGCTCGTACTGCCAGCCGACGGCGGCGCGGATGAGCTGACCGGCGACTTCACAGCCGGTGAGTTTGACCAACTGGTCCAGGCGGCGCATATCGTCTTTGGTGAAATAGACCTTCTTGAGCGTGCCGCCGCTGGCCGCGCTGAGCGCTACGGCAAACTCCGGCCGGACGGGCGGTTTGAAGCCGGCATGCTGAGCCTGCTGGCTCACGCAGGCATGCCACCGCTTGAGCGAAATGCGGGCTGCGCGGCTGAGAGAATCGCAGCAAAACTCTTCGTCGATCGCATCCAGCTTCCGTTGATCTTCGGCGGAAACGAACAGATTGACCGGGTAGAGATGGTCCTTGACCGTCTTGCGCTGTTTGAGCGGTTTTCTCCTCGCCCCGACTCGCTTTTTGGGGCGCGGCGTTTCTTCGGCCATCTCGGTCTCTTGCGTTTCGGCTTTGCTGGTTTCGGCGGTTTTGCCAGACCAGCCAGAATAGCCGCACGAGGCGGGAAATGGCAAGCGAGTCCGCCGGCGGGTAGTGGGCTAATCCTGTGGTGCTGATTTATCCATGTCGATGACTTCAACATGGCCGAGTTCAATACGGCTGCCGTCAACGGGGGCAGTGCCCGGTAGATCAACCCAAATTTCGTCGCTGAATCTTTGCTCGGCGCGCCACTGGCCGTAGCCGATCCCGCCCAAGAAGGCCGCCACGACCAGCGTCAGCCAAAGCAGGGTTCGGATGGAAAACTGAGGGCGGGACATGGGTTAGTCTGCCAGGATGCCGGCCACGGCAAAGGCGCCAAAGATGACGACGCCCCAAAGGAAAGCCGTCAGCAGGCATCCTTCGAGCGGCTTGCGAAACAGCGCTCCGGCGAGCGCCGGTGAAAGCAAAAACAGAGCCATCGCGGCGCCTTGGACGCTGAGAACTGTCGTTGCCCAAACAATTACGGCGACCAACGCGAGCAATCCTAGCAAGTCTCGCAAGCTGAACTGAAATCTTCGGCTCATTTCCGCAACATAGCCGGTCGGCGCGTAGTGGGATACGAGTGAATTGGAAAACCAGAACCGCGGCTTAGCCAGCCCAGATTATCGAGGAGACAATTGCCCACGTTACGATGGCGCCCAGGATGAGTATCGCGACCGCGTTCCGCGTGGGGTCAAAGAATCCCGACTGTCTTGCGCGGTGCGGATCGGGAGCATTCGTCCCATCATCGTCTGGCGTCTTGTACGGATTCTCGTCCATGCCCACGATTCTAACGCATGTCGCATGAAAAAGCCCCGCGAAGCGAGGCAATGGATGCTTAATCCTCGTTCTTTCGTCTACTGCTTTTCTTCGGCTTGGTCTTTTTCCAAGGCTTTGCTGGCATTGGCTGTTGCCAAATTCCTTTTATCCGTCCGACTGCTCGGTCGAAATCACTCTCGTCGGCCCCGGCTATCTGTCGTTGCTCTCGCTCGTACTGTTCGTATTGCTCGCGGGCGTGTTTTTCTGCCTGCTGATGCGAGACGCGGCCGGCATGAGCGAGAATGTCGCGATCGCTCAGACGGATGAAATCGTCGAGCTTTGCAATCCAGTCCGCCATGTAGCCCCTCTTCCGAGAGCATCAACTTGCGGCCAACACCACGGGATCAACCCACTACCAGCGGGTCGGTAGTAACACTGTTTCCGGAAGTTAGGCGGCGTGCGAGGAAGGCGGACTGCCTGTTTCTGCCGTTTCTTTGGCTGCAAATCCTTGAAGAGCACAAGCACTAACGACGCTACGACAAGCATTGCCCATGGGCTGTAGTCGGCGCTAAGGCTTCCACCGATCCCCATGATGGGAAAAATCAGCAGCCGCAAATATGGCGACGGGAGAATTGGCTTTTTCGAGGCCGGCGCGCCGTGGTCGATCGTCCTCCAGTCACCGTCGTGCTGAGATGAGTTGCGTTGCCTCAGTGAATCAATCCGACGCGCCGCGCTGCTTGCCCGGTTCCGGTCTTTTGAAGACGTGCGGCTCGGCGCGTTCCATCCACTTTTCGATCTCCTCGACTCGGCTTTTCAGCTCGACGTGCTCTTCGCCGAAGACGAGCATCCACTTGCTCAGATTCGCCAGCGTATTGTCGATGGCGCCCAAATACCGGATGCCTTGTGAGATGCAACGCAGGAACTTTCCCG
>DASZUP010000072.1:0-4063 GCA_035547635.1 Pirellulales bacterium | reverse complement strand
CCGGCTTCGTAGAGTGCATCGACAACTTCACGCGTGAGTTCGCGGATTCCCGTTAGAACCAGCGTGAAGTCGTGCTCGCATTCACTGCCTCTCTGGTTCATGTTTCAATCGCCTTGATCATCTTCGTCGTCGTCTGAGTTGAAATGGGGACAGGAATCGACCTCCCGTCTGATTTGTCTCGCGTGATTCTCGGCATTGCGCGGAGTGGACCACACCGAAACGAGGCAGCCATCACGGCTTTGGAGTGGGCAGAGCAAATGGCCCCAAGCATGGCCATGCGATATCTCGACTCGCCAGCCGCAGCTTTCCGCATGCTGGATTGCTTTCTCGATGTGCTTATCGGGATGTCTGGGGCGAGACATCTAACAGATTCTATGTCGCTGTTGACACTTGTCAAGCATTGTTGTGTTTCGCGCATAGGGGTTCGGCTGTTCGTTATGCTTGTGTCGCGGAGCTTGCAGGGAGCGAAGCGTCGCCCCGGCGGGTTTTGCCTCAATTGCTTATCCAAGGCCAATGCATCGCCACGTGTTGGCCGGCTATCGCTTCCGCCGCGGAAAGCGGCTATACCAATAGTTATGCTGTTCTCATCGCGGATCGGACAAAAAGAATTGGCGCGGCTCTGCCGCCGGCTGGGCACCGGGCTGGAGGCGGGGATCGAGATGCGGCGCGTCTGGGCCCGCGAGGCGACCGGCCCGATGCCGCCGGCGCTAAGACGCCACCTGGAAGACATCAGCAGCGCGGTCAACCGAGGCGAGACCCTGACCGACGCTCTGGCCGAGACCGGTTCTTTCTTTCCCGGCTTGTTTCGGGAGCTTGTGGCGGTTGGCGAACAGACGGGCAAGCTGGCCGAGGTGCTCAAGCGACTCGCGGAGCATTACGAGCATCAGATCAAGCTGCGGCGCGCCTTTCTCTCCGCCATCGCCTGGCCCATGCTGCAGTTGTGCATGGCCATCTGCGTTATCGGGTTGTTGATCTTCTTGATGGGGGCGCTCGAGCTGAAAACGGAAGACGGCAAGCAGATTGACATTTTGGGCTTCGGGTTGATCGGCGCATCCGGCGCGACGATCTACTTCACCGTCATCTTTGCGATTGCAGCGGCGATTGCCGTGACCATCAAGGCCATCCGTCGCGGCATGGTCTGGACGCGGCCGGTGCAACATCTGTTGCTGCAGCTTCCCGTCTTGGGGCGCCAGTTGCAGACGCTCTCGCTGGCTCAACTGGCCTGGACCATGCACTTGACGTTCGACGCCGGCATGGATTTGTTGCCGGCGCTGCCGCTTTGCCTGCGCAGCACGGGCAACGCGCGGTACACGGACCATATCAATGAAGTGCTGACGGCCGTGCGCTCGGGACAGGAGATCAGCGAAGCGTTCACGGACACACGCGCTTTTCCCCGCGAGTTTCTCGACACGCTGGAGGTCGGGGAACGGAGCGGACGCCTGCCGGAAACGATGGCCATTCTGTCCGACCAGTACCAGGACCAGGCACAGCGGACGCTTGCCGCACTGACGGCGTTGGCCGGATTTGGCGTGTGGGCGATCGTGGCAATTCTCATCATTATCATGATCTTTCGCCTGGCCATGTTCTATATCGGCATGATCAGCGACCTGAGTCAGCCCTGAACGCGGCCGCAGTCATGCGGCCCTTGCAGAGGAATGTTTCGATGCGCGATTTCGCCCTTGCCCACGGCCAGGCTTCTCGTCGCGAGTTTATGCAGGCAAGCGCGGCCGTGGCCTTGACCGCAGGCGCGCGGCCGTCGTTGCGGTCTCGCCCGGCTCGGGCCTGCATTACGTTGTTTCTGGTGGGTTCCCCAGGCCAACTCGATACCTGGGACCTGAAACCGCAGGCGCCGGCGGAGGTTCGCGGGCCGTTCCGCCCGATCGCAACCAATGTTCCAGGCCTTGAGATCTGCGAGCACTTCCCGCAGATGGCACGGCTCGCCGATCGCTATGCGCTGGTTCGCAGCCTGCACCATGCAGGGCCGCCGTTGCACGAGACGGGCCAGCGTTTGCAGATGACCGGGCGGGATTTCGGCGTGCTCGACGAGGCGCCCTACCTCGGTTCCGTGATCGCCCGCTTGTTGGGGCGGCAACACGGAATGCCGGCGGCAGTCCTGCTGCCGGGACCGATCGGCGACACCGGCGCGGGCGGTTTGCACGGCCAGACGGCCGGTCCGCTGGGCGCCGAGTACGAGCCGTGGTTTCCCGGCGCTGCTGTTTCAGCCGGACGCTACGAATCGCCTGACGTTACCGCCCGGCTGGCCGAGGCGTTCGACTTGTCGGGCGAACACGTGGCGGTGCGCGAGCGATACGGGCGCCACGCGTTGGGGCGGAATTGTCTGCGGGCGCGAAGATTGATCGAGCGCGGCGTGCGCCATGTCCTCATCAACCAGTTCTCCACCGTATTCGGGGCGCTTACCTGGGACATGCACGCCCATGGCGGAAGTCTGAACGCGTCGCTGGCCGATTATCGGCGCGTGCTCTGTCCGCAACTCGATCAGGCATTTTCGGCCCTGCTGCTCGACTTGGAGGGTCGCGGGTTGCTCCGCGAGACCATCGTTCCGGTGCTGAGCGAAATGGGGCGCACGCCCAGGCTGAACGCTCGCGGCGGGCGAGATCATCATCCGGGCGTCTGGACCAATCTGATCGCCGGCGGTCCGATTCGCGGCGGTCAGGCGATTGGGGCGAGCGACCGTTTCGGCGTCGAGCCGAAGGAGCGTCCCGTCTCGCCGGCGGAGATGTTGGCCACGATTTATAGCGCAATGGGCATCGAGCCGGGGCTAGCCGGCGCGAGCCCTATGGCAGAACTGTTCTAACGGCCGTCGCGCGCGTAGCGGAAGTCGTGAGACTTCCGGGCGCCTGGCACAGCCGCTCAACCGCCAACACGCTTGGGGCTCAAACTACGCTCCTCGGAATCTTCACAGATTCCGCTACGCCAAAAAATTCCGCCGCAGGCAACTTTCGCCATGGGCGGGTGGGCGGCCCTGGCACACAAATGAGCCGGAGCGTCACACTGCCGCTCGGATTTTCCCGCCTTCAATCTTTGGCCGGCCGCAGGGCCTTCTCCATGCTCAGCACGGTATGCGCCGCGTCAGCCAGCTTCAGATTTTTATCCGCAGCCAATTCCTGCAAGCGGCGAAAGGCGGTCCGTTCGTCGATTCCGGCGACCTTCATCAGCACGCCCTTGGCCTGCTCGATGATCTTGCGGTCGGACAGCGTCTGCCGCAGATCGGCGGCCTCCTTGCGCAAGGCCTGGATTTCCCCAAACCGGTGCATCGCCAGGGCGATTGCGGGCTCCAAATCCGCCTTGCCAATCGGTTTGACCAGGTAGGCCAGCACATGGTCCGCCTCGGCCCGTTCGATCAAAGCCGGGTCGTGATAGGCAGACACCAGAATGATCGGGCGGGGAGACTCCGCGCAGATGATTTGCGAGGCTTCAATGCCGTCCATTTCCGGCATTTTGATGTCGGTGATTACCAAATCAGGATTGAGCTGTCGGCAGTGCTCAACGAGCTCCGCCCCGGTTTCCGCGACCGAAGCGACCTGGTGGCCAAGCGCACGGAGCATGCGCTCGAACCAATCTCGCATGTCGGCCTCGTCATCGGCCACGGCGATTCGCAAGGACTTGTTCATTCGGCGTCTCGCGGCAGGATCAAGACGATCTCGGCGCCCGGATCGGGTCGACTGCCGACTTCGATCTGGCCGCCGTGGGATTGCATGATCCGTCTCGCAATTGCCATGCCAAGTCCCGTGCCCTTGGCTTTCGTGGTGAAGAACGGTTCGAAAATCCGCTCTCGCTGTTCGGGATCCAAGCCGGGGCCGCTGTCGTGAAATCCAATCCAGAAGCCTGGGCTGCCGTCGATCTCGGCTTTGCCGGTGCGGACGACAAGCCGCCCGCCATCCGGCGTCACCTGCAGAGCGTTTTCGAAGATATTGCGAATTACCTGCGCTAAGGCGAACGGATCGACGCGGCAGCGCAGTTCGGCTTCGCCCGTCTGGTCCTCGAGATGGATTTTCTTGGCCTCGTGCGAGGCGGCAAGGTGAGACCAGGTTTCTTGCCACAG
>DASZUP010000071.1:0-11940 GCA_035547635.1 Pirellulales bacterium | reverse complement strand
AATGGCAATCTGTTTCGCCGCGCTAAGCAAGCGCGCTAGCCGGGTTCTCATATCTACATCTCCGCGAAAAATACTTACAACTTCGGTCGCCTGCACTTCGTGCAGTGCAAATTCCCCGGGACACCGCCAAGGCTCTCGCGCCGGCCGTCCACGGAAGTCAACTAATCGCTAAACAGATTAGCCGCCGTCAAACACTGGCCGCCAAAGCGTTGGCTTGTCGTTAGCGAGGCCTGCGGTTCTGCAGGCCGCCCAATCTGAACGCGACGGGGCCGCCTGTCGCTCTTAGAACCCCAACCCGCGAGTCGCCGTTTGAATGCGACACAGGTACATGTCGGCGGTGATATAAAGCGTCGTGCCGTCGCCGCCCCAGCCGCAGTTCGCCGTTCTTTGCTCGGTGCGCAGCGTGCCAAGGTGATTTCCTTCCGGCGAGAAGACCAGCACGCCGCCGGGTCCGGTGGCGAAGAGGTTGCCCTTCTCGTCGACCTTCAGGCCGTCGGGCAGCCCCTGATTCTTTTTGTCTTTCGCCAGTTCGGTCGCGTCAAAGAAGACGCGGCCTTTCGAAATCGTGCCGTCTTCGTTGACGTCGAAGGCTTTCCAGATTGGGGCCTGGGGATCCGACTGCGCGACGTAGAGCGTCTTTTCGTCGGGAGAAAAACCGATGCCGTTGGGCGCGGTCATTTCGTCCGTCAGCAGCGTTAGCTTGCCGTTTTTCGAGAGCCGGTAAACGCCGCAGAAGTCGAGTTCGCGGTTCGGGTCGTCGAACGTTTCGATCATGCCGTAGGGCGGGTCGGTGAAGTACAGATCGCCGTTCGATTTGAACACGGCGTCGTTCGGGCTGTTGAGCCGCTTGCCCTTGTACTTGTCGACCAGCGTGACGAATCGCTTGCCTTCCAGCCGAGCAATGCGGCGGTCGCCATGCTGGCAAAGGATCAAGCGTCCTTGCGAATCATAGAGCAAGCCGTTGCTGCCGGGCTCGCCGCCGCGCGGCTTCTTGCCTGTGTAGCCAGACGGCTTCAAGAACAGCGTCAGCGGTTTGCCCGGCTGCCACTTGTTCACGGCGTTGTTGGGAATGTCGGAGAACAGGACGAAGTTCTCCTCGCGATTCCAGACCGGGCCTTCGGCCCATTCGAAGCCTTCGGCCAGCTTTTCGATCTTGGCGTCCGGCGGGATGAGATTATCAAACGCCTTATCCAGCCGCTCCACCGAGCCCATGGCCGGGTACTTGAGCGAGTCTTCCGCAAAGGCGGCCGAGCCGGCGAGGAGCACGAAACACGACAAAAACTTCCAACCTAAATGCGCCGCCTTCACAGTTGCTCTCCGAAGTCTAGAAGTTCAAGGTCTGAAAACTCGCGTCCAGCGCGGGCCTGCCCGGTCCGCTTTTGCTGAGCGAGCCGTCCGTTTCACAGGGCAGGATTAGTTTGTGCCACGCAACCGAGAGGGTCAAGCAAGTTCCGGCGCCTCGGGCCTTGCGGGTCGTCACCCCGTAGCGGAATCTGTGAAGATTCCGAGGCGTCGTGTTCCGGGCATGCCCGACCCGCCGCCCTTGAACCGCGTGAGAGGCCCGGAAGTCTCACGACTTCCGCTACAACAGGTAGCGGAATCTGTGAAGATTCCGGAGGAGCCGCGTGAAGAACATCGCGCTCGCACGAGTTCCGCTAGCGCCCCAAAACCGATATCATCACCCGTATGAGCCAACCGACCGCCGCCACTGAAGTTTCCTCAACCAGCCGACGCCCGCGCGTCGTGGTGCTGGGTTCGGGCGACCGGCCGAATGTGCCGGGCGAGGCGGAACGGCTACGGCCGATCATTGAAGCGCAGGCCGAGGTTGTCGCCTGGGATCTGAAATACCGCGTCGACTTGTCTTCGATCGACGCCGAGTTGGCCATCGTGCTGGGGGGCGATGGCTCGATCTTGCGGGCGGCGCATCAGATGGGCTACCGGCAGCTTCCGGTCATCGGCGTCAACCTGGGAAAATTGGGCTTCCTGGCAGATTTATCATCGGACGACTTTCTGCAAGCCTGGCCCGATATCTGCGCCGGTAAGTTTCGCATTGTCGAACATTTGATGTTCGAGTGCCGGCTCGAGCGAAAGGCCGACCCTGAGGGAAAAAAATGGGAAACGGTCGCCATGCAGTTGGGACTGAATGAAACGGCCTTACTGGCCGGGGCGCCGTTCGCCATGCTCGACATCCATCTCTACGTTGACTCAGAATTGGTAACTACTTATAGTTGCGACGGCCTGATCGTCAGCACTCCGGTCGGCTCGACGGCGCATAGCCTTTCAGCCGGCGGACCCATCCTGCGCAAGAATTTGCAGGCGTTTGTGATCTCGCCGATCAGCCCCCACACGTTGAGCAATCGTCCGGTGGTGGACGCCGCCGATCGAATTTACGAGTTGGTGGCGCCCAATCCGCACGAGGGAACCGCGTTGGTTGTCGACGGCCGCGTGGCATGCTCGCCGATACAGCCGGGAGACCGCGTGCGAATCGAACGAGCGCAGCCGAAATTCAAGCTCGTCGAGGCGCCCGGATATGGCTACTATCGCACGCTGAGAGAAAAGCTAGGATGGGGCGGCCAACGACCGCCTAGTCCCGAGCGTTAAACCGGCAGCGGAACGCCGGCCGCTGGACCTGAAGCAAGCAAACGACGAACGGCAGTTTCGCTAAGCCCGTTCCTGAGACACTTCCGTTTTGGCAGTTCGACACTCGAAAGGATGCGAGTTCGATGCACTCATTCTCGACTTTCCGTCTGATCCGCTCGGTCTCTCTCGCCCTGGCGCTGCTCGCCGCCCAGGCGGCGGCTACCGTCATTGCCGCGCCGCAGGCAGAGCCCGACGCAGGCGCCAAGAAATACACGCTGCGCTACAAGTTCAAAGCAGGCGAAGTTCTGCGTTGGGAGGTGGAGCATCGGGCCCAAATCCGCACGACGATCCAGGGAACGACCCAGACGGCGGAAACGGTAAGCACCTCGATCAAGATCTGGAAGGTCGACAAGGTCGACGACCGGGGCCAGGCGACGTTCACCTACTCGGTTGAAAGCGTCGATATGCGGCAGAAGTACGACGGCCGCAAGGAACTGCACTACAACAGCGATACGGACAAGGAGGCGCCGCCCGGCTTCGGCGACGTGGCCAAGGCGGTCGGCGTGCCGCTGGCCGAAGTGACGCTCGACAATCGCGGCAAGCTGATCAAACGCGAGGAGAAGCGCCCTTCGGCGACGCCCGCTCCTGAAGCCATTACGCCCCCCTTGCCCGAAGAACCGGTGGCAGTTGGCGCCGAGTGGTTTACGCCCGCCGACATCAAAGTCACGCTCAAGACGGGCGAAGTCAAAAAAATCAAGGCCCGCCAGCGTTATGAGTTGGAGAGCGTCAAGGACCAGACGGCCGTGATCGCCCTGGCAACGCAGATTCTTTCGCCGATCCGCGATAACCCCGAGATCGAAGCCCAGGTCGTGCAGAGCCTGGGCGACGGTCACATCCGCTTCGCCATCGACGACGGCCGCATTCTCTCGCAGCAGAGCGACGTGGACGAACGGGTCAACGGCTTCCAAGGCGAAGCGAGCAGCCTGCACTGCGTGACTCGCTTCACCGAAAAGTTGTTGCCGGCCGACGCCCAAACCGCACGCCATGCGTCTGCGGCCGGACCGGTCGCCGGTCCCGTTGCCGGACCGGTCGCCGGTCCCGTTGCCGGGCCGATCGCCGGTCCTCTAGCCAAACCGCCCGCCGCAACGACTCCCAAAGCCGCTTCGCGTCAACGGCGGAAGACACCTTCGAGGAGATAGGGCTCACGCCCAGGCTTCTTTCAGGAACCGAATCCAGTTGCCGTGCGTGACCTGCTCCACGTCGGCTTCCTGGTAGCCGCGTTTGCGGAGCATGTCGGGCAGCCGCTGCAGGTCGGCGATGGTATCCAGGTCGCCGGGCGACTGCTCCAGGCCGAAGCCGCCGTCCAGGTCCGTGCCGATCGCCGTGTGGCGCGCGTTGCCGGCCAACTGGCAGACGTGGTCCATGTGATTGAGCATGTGCTCGAGCTTGACGCCAGCCTCTTGCGGCGTGGTCTTGCCGCGGATCCAGCCCGGAACCATCATCCAGGCGTCCAGCGCGGCGCCGATCACTGCGCCGCGTTCGATCAGCACCTTGAGTTGCTCGTCGCTGAACTGGCGCTCCTCGGGCACCAGCGTGCGGCAATTGGAATGGCTGGCCCAGACCTTGCCGTTGAAATGATCCATGGCTTCCCAAAAGCTCTCGTCGCAAAGATGGGTGGCGTCGAGGATCATGCCGAGCCGCTCGATTTCCGCCAGTAGCTCGCGCCCCTTCTGGCCCAACCCGCCGGTTGAGTGCGTGCCGAAGGCGTAAGTTCCCGGGCCATAGTGAGCGGGGCCAATCGCTCGCAGGCCTTGCTCGTAGGCGCGTTCCAGGTGTTTGGGCGTGCGGATGGAGTCGGCGCCTTCCAGGCTGAGAATGTAGCCGATCGGCGCATTTTCAGTCGGGTCGTTCTGCCATAGCGCCACGTGCTTTTCCAAACCCGCGACGTCGGTAATCTGCACCATCTCGCCGGCTTCTTCCATGGCCCGGTACCAGGCCAGTTGGCCTTGGGTTTGAGCCCAGGCGATTTCCGGGCTTTGCCAACCCGGCAATGGGTTGGTGGTTTTCACGTAACGGCCGATCTGAGTCGCTACGCACAACCCCACCTGCCCGCGGCGCATATCCGGCAGCGACACGGTCCCTTTCGCTCGGTCGATCTTATCCGTGCGGCCCTCTTCGCGACGGCGAAGTTCGGTAACCGGTTGGGTGATGTCGCGGTTCCATTCCAAGGCGTTCATGCTGAGATCGAGATGAGCGTCAAAGATTAGCATGGCGGTGGCGGGCTCTTTTAAGGGGTGGGCGGATGAAGGAAGGCTGCGCTGCAAAGCGGCTCGACGGCTACGGATTCCAGCGTCAGGAATGACGGGCGGCTGCCGCCAAGCGTCTTGCAGCACGGGGCGCCAAGGCGTCTTCCGCGAGCCGGACATTCCCTCGGAAATCTAATGAAATCTGCAACTTTCGAGCGCTTTTTCGGCGCCGATTCATGCTATCGCTCGCCGACCCCGCCCGCAACTGGATCGCCTCCCACGCGCGGGACCGCCTGCCAATGTCTTCCGGCGCCTCGTTGCACGTTGACGTGGCTCCGGTTACCGTCACAGGCACTGTGAAATACCCTGCAGATTTCGCCCCCACAGGAGCCGCCCGGAAATGCGTCGATATCTTGACCGTTCAGCCTTTCTTCGCTGCTGCTTTCCCGCCTTCGCCGCATGGGCGCTGCTCGGCGCCGCGCCGCTGGCGGCCGCAGGCCCGTACGAGGTCGAGTTCAAGACCGACGTGGTCTACGGCAAGGCGGGCGAGGAAGAACTCAAACTGAATCTCGCAACTCCGCAGGGCCTGACCGCAACAACGCCGGGCCTGCTCTTCATCCACGGCGGCGGCTGGGCGCATGGCGACAAAAAGACCTACGACGCCTTGATCAAGAACGCCGCCGCCCAGGGTTACGTAGCCGCCACGATCAACTACCGCCTGGCGCCCAAGCACTTGTTCCCGGCACAGGTCGAAGATTGCAAATGCGCCGTGCGCTGGATGCGGGCGCATGCCGAAGAACTGCACGTCGACCCGGAGAAGATCGGCGCCATCGGGGCCTCCGCCGGCGGGCACCTCTCGATGATGCTGGGCGTGATGAACAAGGACGACGGCCTGGAAGGCGACGGCGGCTGGAGCGACCAGTCGAGCAACGTGCAAGCCGTCGTCAGCTACGTCGGCCCGGTCAACCTGGCCGGTGAATACCCCGAAGTAACGCGGAAGATCTTCAAAGAATTCCTGGGGGGCGCGAAGGAGGAGCGGCCGGAACAGTACCGCCGCGCATCGCCGATTTCGTACGTCAATCCCGGCGACGCGCCCATGCTGCTCTTCGCCGGCACGAAGGACCAATTGGTGCCGTACGAACAGGCCTTTGAGATGGCCCAGGCCATGACCGAAGCCAAGCTGCCCGGACGCGTCGAACTGATCATTGGCGAAAACCACGGCTTCACGGGCAAGGAAATGATCCGTACGATCGGCGACATGATGCAATTCTTCGGCGAACACTTGGGCAAGCCGCCAGGGAAGTAGGCAGCCCTCCTGTCTTCTCACGGGGCGCGTTTAGCGTAACGTCGTGTGGTATAATCAAGTGGTGGGCATCGGGTAGTAGAGGAAGGGAGTTTTGTCAATGTCCGCGACGGTGACAAACAGCGAAGCGGCGATTCTTAGCCGCCTGATTATTCCCGCGCGCGGCGATCTCTCTGCCGACGCCGCTCGATCCATTTTGAACCTTCATTTCGATGAACAAGACCGCGAGCGCATGCACGAACTTGCACGCATGCGTCAGGAAGGCGCGCTCTCAGAAGATGATGAGGCGGAACTGGACCGCTACCGGCACATCGGCCATTTCTTGGAAATGATACAGTCCAAGGCGAGATTATCGCTCGCGGCGCTCTCTGCGCCCCCCGACGCGTCTACCTGATAGGCCGATGCACAAATTTCTTGAGAGACTCGTATGGCAACGGGCGGGTGCTAGCTGCGAGTATTGCCGAATCCCTCAGGAATTATCAGCAATCCCCTTCGAAATCGACCATGTGATCGCTCGCAAGCATGGCGGTAAGACTCAGCCTAACAACTTGGCATTATCGTGCTTTTATTGCAACAGCTACAAGGGCTCAAATATTGCTGGCTTGGATCCAAAGACGGGCAAGTTAACGCGATTGTTCGATCCGCGACGCGACCATTGGGAAGAACACTTCAATTGGACTGGTCCGAGCCTCTCGGGACGAACGAGCGTTGGCCGCACGACCATTCGCGTGCTCGAAATAAACCATGTGGATTATCTGGCAGTCCGCGAGGCGCTAATCGCCGAAGGGCGTTTCCCGCCAGCTTAGACGCGGGTTCCTCATGAACGCCGTTCAATCCGCCGGGTAACGATCGCCGTCACTCCGCCGCCGATGCGCGTAATGAATACCGTCGCGGAGTTGTCGCCCGGCACGCGCAGTTGACGACGAAGTTGCTCGGGCTCGTGAGGCACGCCCCGTTTCTTGATTTCCAAGCGTCCGCAGCCGCGCTGCCGCAACAGGGCCTTGAGCCGCTTCAGATCGAACGGCAACACGTCGGAAACCTCAAACCAGGCCAATGCCGCATCCGGCTCGGCCTGGTCGCCGGTCAGATAGGCGCTGCCCGGAGCGATCGGCGCCAGCTTCCGCTCGGCGGCCAGTTCGCCGCTTAGCTCGGCGGCCAGCACGGCCGCATCGGGTTCGGCCAGGTAACGGCCGAGCTTCGCAGCAGCGGGAATGTCGAGCGCAGGCCTTCCGACGATCGATCGCACCTCGAAGTTCCCGGCGTCAGGATCTCCTGCTCCCCTGCCCTGCCCCGCCCCTTGCTCGGTAGTTTGCGATTCGAATGGTGAGTCTGCGGTTGCTTGAAAATCACCAGGGGGCTGACGCCCCCCGCTCGCCTGCGAATCTGCACTCCGCGTTCCGCGTTCCGCGTTTCTGCTAACGACCGTGGCCCGGCGCAAGCCGCAGGAACGAGCCAGCGGGCCGAACCAGACGACGAGTTGCCGACACTCGCCCCCGCGGCTGATCCATTCCCATTCTGCATCTTGCTGCCAGCTCTGAGGCAGTTCCGCGGCGGGCGCCAGTTTGACCGCTGCTGCGCCGCAGACGGCGCGCAGACGGTCAATGACGTCCGGACCGGGTTCGTGCAATTCGACGCGCGTCGTGCGGCGCCCTTGGGGCCGGCGGTCAGGATCGATATGCCAGGCGGCAACGCCGTCCAGAGCTGCGTGTTCCACGTCGCCGACGTCTACGCCCGACGCCCTCGCTGAGGCTAAGTCTCCCAGCGCCGCCAGATTGGCCGCGGCGAACAATGCGGCGATCTCGCTCCGATCGACGCCGAGCGTCGCTCCTCGCTGCGTCAGCGCCAGCAGGTCGCCGCCGATGCCGCAGCAAAGGTCGACAAACGGGCCGTCCGCAGGAAACCGCGAGGCCTTATAGGCGGCGACCCACTGATCGGTCGCTTGTTCAAGACCCGTCGGCGTGAAGAACATCCGCTCCGCAGCCGCGAATTTCTGCTTCGCCCGGCGGCGCAACTCGAGTTGCTCAAGCACCAGCCGGCACTGGGCGGCGGACAACTGCTTGCGCAAGCGAGAGGCGAGTTGCACCAGTTCGCCGCGCTCGGTCGCAAGCGTTTCCAGCCAGCGGCGACCATCCGGACCGAGCAGCCAACGATACTCTTCGAGCGATGCGGGAGGGTTCAATCGTCGTCTTTTCAGGGACCAGGAAACGCTGCTTGCAAGCCGATCAGCCCTATTGTAGTCTGACCCCACCTGCCACGCCTATCCAGCGAGTATCGATGGCCGAAAGCGGCGAACTGCTCGGAATTTATTTGCACCTGGCCCGTGCCAGCGAAGCGAGAAACCGCCCGCTGGTGCGCGACAAGATGCTGATTCTGGCGGGGGCCGTCGCGGCGGAAGGCGAGCTGGCGCCGATTGCGTCCTTTTGCCGCAGCAAGATCCTGGCGCACAATCCCGGCCACCTGGTCGGCCACTATCCGACCTTCGCCGAGGCGCTGGCCGACGAACGCTTCCAGCACTATCTGGCCCGGCTCCGTTCGCACTATCCGCAGGAACGAGCCGAGCACATGCTCCAGTCGCTTGGCATTCAACTGGCGCGCGAGCGGGCGGCCTATTTCAACGACTACGAATACGCGGCCGCCCTGCTGGGCGCCTCGGCCGAAGCGCTGGCCGCGGCTGCGCCCCCTGCCCCGGGGCTAACCGCACCTGCGCCGCCGGAGAACCCCTACGCCGCGCCGGAAGCCCCCTTGCCTTCCCGTCGCCTGCCGTTGGTGCTGGGGGACCGATGGTTAGGCATGATGACGATCCTGGCCCTGGTCGTTTTGCCGCTGGCGATGATCCTGCTGATCCGGCTCTCCGGTTGGTTGCAGCGGAAATAACGGCCGCGCCGGTTGCCATGCGGAAGCACGTCAGGCAAAACGCGGCCGCCGCTTGCGCTGCGCGCCAAGTCTCCGCCCGTCCAGCGCCGATGGAACTGCAGGAGAGAGTAACGCTTCAATCTGCAAGCGCCCGGCGCCCGCTTGGCGTTTCAAGTCCGGGTCGCTGCCTGGAATTTCTCGAGCCGCGAGGGAGGACGATGCTCGGTCGCAAGGGATTCGCCGTCTTGTTGGCCGGCTCGATCGGCGGTCCCTACCTGTTGTCCACCGGCGTCAAAAGCGTATCGAGCCTGGCGGGCTCCGACTCGACCGCGCAGGGAGACGCAGTCCAAGCTGCCATCGCGGCGCCATCCGCCGCCGGCAAGGCGCCTGTAGCGGCTCCCGCGAACGCGGCTGCCAACGCCTCAGCCGCGGTCGCCGGCGCGCAGAGCTCATCCTTAGACGAGGCGCCCGCGGTTCCGATGGAAGAGGCGTTTCGCCTCAATTTGACGACCGCCTGGGTGCTGGGGCACTGGCCGCGCGTATCGGCCGCGCTGGCCGACGTCGACCTGCAAGGCTATCGGACGCCGTTGATTACCGGCACGCAGATCGATGATCTGGCGGGATCGTTGACGTATTACTTCAACAAGCGGCAGCGAGTGCAGCGAATTACGTTCTTCGGCACCACGGGAGACACCCGCCGGCTGGTGTCCTTGCTGGCGCTGCGGCACGGATTTGTCCGCGAGCTGAACGTCGATCCCAGCTTGTTCTTGTACCGCGTTCGAGAAAACCGCAAGGTGATCAGCGAGTTGCGCATCAAACCGTCGAGCATCGTGAGAGCCGACGAGCCGCGCACGCGATTTGAAGTCGCCTTGCTGATCGAGCGTCCTGAGACGATGGAAGACAAATAGCGCCGCGGGAGCGGTCGTCATTCGTTCGTCGGCGGCTCGTACTCGAAGTCTCGCCACTTCATGGGGCGGCGGAACGGCTCAATTCGCAACACGACCTGGCCGTTCTGAAAGATGCGGACCGTGCCGTTCGATTCGCTGACCGCCACGGCCACGGCGTTGGTGGCCCGGCTGATGGCGGCGGCGGCCCAATGCCGAGCCCCCAGCCCCTTGGATAGAGTGATGCTGGCGGCCGAGGCGTCGAGGTACTGGCTGGCGGCTTCGACGGTGCCGTCGGCCGCAATCAGGATGGCGCCGTCCATCTGGGCAATCTCCTTGATCGCCTCGCGAACGCGAGCCGCCTTCAGATTGCGCTCTTTGCGGCTGTAGCCTTTCACCGGATCAAACCCGGCCGAACGGCTCATTTTTCGCACCTTTTGCGTGTCGCCGACGACGAACAGCGTGCCGACGGGCTTCCCCTCGCGACCTTCACGGCCAATTTCCAAGGCCAGATTGACCACGATTTGCAGCGTGTCGAGCGGGACTCGCGTTTCGAGCTGCTGCAGGTCGCGGACGGTCAATCGGCCCAGGTGATCGCCCAGATCGATCACGCTGATTGAGTCGAGCGAACGGGCCTCGAAACCGCTGTACAGGGCGACGACGCGGGCGCCGGGAACGACCAGCTCGTCCGCCACGGCCTCCAACAAGGCCTGCGAGAGCTTGTCGTAGACGGGGCTTTCGGGCATTTCCAAGACCACCACCGCCAACTCCGCTTCGGCGGCGCCGGCCAGTTGCTGAGGCGAATCAGCCGCCACGATCACCTTCTCGCCTGCGGAATGCCGTTTGAGCTGTTGCCAATCCGTTGGTCCATCGAGCAGCAACAGGATGGCGTTGGCTCCCGAAGCCTTCGCCAGACCGGCAGCGGCGTCGTAAATCGTTTCGAATTCCTCGTTGAACTTCAACGGCTGCATGCAGGGGCCCGATTGACCTTGCTCGCGCAAGAAAAGAGAGAAGGGTCGCCTCGCCGGCGCGCGAGACGAACGTGGGCAATTTAAGGCTTTTCCGCCTCATCGGCAACGGGCAGCGCGCACGATTCTTGGCCGTTCTCCGCTTTGCCGTAGCGCGCCAATGCAACTCACTCGTCCGCGTTTTTCCTTTCGCTCGCAAATCAACGCCGAAACAAACGCCGAACGACTCGCAATCAGTCTTGCAACGAATTCCGGACGGCCGGCGCCGCGTCCTCCAAAGAACGCGTCCGGTCTTCCAGCACGCGGCGCGGCGCCGCGGCGGGCGCGATCACCGGCTGGATGATCTGCGGCTCCGCCTCCGACTCGCCTTCCCGCTCGATTCCAGCGGGCTCGTTCTGAGCGGATTCCCGCAGTTCGGTGTCGAACTCGACCGGCCGCACTCGCCGGCGCGAGTCTGCCGGCGGCGCGCCGGACTCGGCGAGTGGCTGTTGCACGCGACGCTCCATCCGCTCTTCGTAGAGTGCCAGGGCGTGCAGGCCATGTCCGAGCGGTCCGACCGACCATTTTCGCCCGCGGCCGGCATCCAAAATGCCCGCCAGGTAAGCCACGGCCTGCATGTATCGAGGCTCATCGATCGTGCTTTCCGGAAGCGAATACGTCAGCCACTCCAAAATATGGCCGCTGGTTTGCAAGCGGCGCTCCAGATCCTCCCGGGCGGCGCGGCGTTTGAACCATTCGGTGCTGAATGAACCATCGCGGTTCTGCAATCGGAAGGTGTAGCGGTGGAAGTCATCGATATACGTCTTCGCGCGGAGAAACTCGCCGTCGATCGGCAGTCCTTGGCGCTGCCGCTCCTGGACGGCGTAACTCAGCCCCATCAGGCGATGCGTGCCGCCGCACGGAGCGCCGTTGATCGGCGAGCGGATCTCTTCGCGAATCAAGCGGGGAATCGACCACTGTTCGCCTCGAGCATTGAGCCAGGTCTCATCTGAGCCAAGATAGTGCGCAAAGGCAATGAGCTTGAACGTCAACTCCATGTCGGAACTGCAGTCGAGTTTTTCCGTGGCGATCAAGTCGGCGACGGTGAATTCCCGCCCTCCGACAAG
>DASZUP010000070.1:0-21023 GCA_035547635.1 Pirellulales bacterium | reverse complement strand
GCACCGGACGTGTATCAGGGGACGACCAACGGCAACGCGGCCGTATTGTCGGTGCTGCCCAAAATCGCCGGCTTTGTGGCGCTGGTGCGAATCACGGCCGTAGCGATGCCGGGACTGGAAACGTTTGGTTGGCGGATTGCGTTGGTACTGGCCGTGTTGACGATGACTGTCGGCAATGTCCTGGCGCTGTGGCAAGACAACATTCGCCGCCTGCTGGCGTACTCGTCCATTGCGCACGCCGGCTACATGCTGATCGGACTGGCGGTGGGCTTCGCCTCGGTGGAATCGTTGGGCGAGACGGCGCAACTCGACGGCCTGGCCGCGCTGCTGTTTTATCTGGCCGTGTACGCCCTGGCGACGACCGGCACGTTTGCGGCGCTGACGTACCTGGGCGGCGACGGCAAGCAGGTCGATGGCGTTGACGAGTTGGCCGGCCTGGGACGCACGCATCCAACGATGGCGATTTGCCTGGCGATCTTCATGTTCAGTCTTGCCGGTCTGCCTCCGCTGGCCGGTTTCTGGGGCAAGTTGGGCCTGTTCTCCAGCGCCTTGAAGGTGGACCGGGCGGCAGAAGGAACGTCGGTGTTGCGAATGTGGTTTATCTTTCTGGCCGTGGCCGGCGCGTTGAACGCCGCCATTGCCGCTGCGTATTATCTGCGCGTCGTAGGCGCCTTGTACTTCCGCCCGCCGCTGGCCAAGGCCCGCGGCGAAGGAGGCGGAGGCGCCGCCGTCGCCGCGGTCTTCTGTTCGTTGCTTGTGGTCCTGGTCGGAGCGCTGCCGGGTCCGCTCGTCGAAGCCAGCGGCAAGGCGAGCCTGGCCGCTCGGACTCCGGCGCCCGCCGCAACGGCCAAAACGCAGCCGGCCCGAAAGCCGGGCGCCGACGCTCAACATGCCTCCCTCTCGCGCTAGTGCGAATGAGTTAGCCCGGCTGCTCGAAGCCCTTGCGCAACCGGTCTATGTCGTCAACGATGCGCGGCGGCTGATCTTCTGCAACCAGGCCTGTCAGGATTGGACAGGCGTCAGCGGCCAGGAACTGATCGGTCAGGAATGCCGCTACCATAGCGCGGCGGAAGGCGCCGATGCCGCAGCCATTGCCGCCGCGCTCTGCCCGGCGCCCGAAGCGTTTCGCGGTCGGCGCATGCGCAGCGCCATCACGCTACCGTCCCAAGTTGCGGAGGAGACGGCGCCGCCGATGCAGCGCTCGGTCGAGTTCATTCCCCTGGGCGAAGGCGCGGCGACGGGCGGCGTGTTGGCGATCGTCGCGGCGGAAGACTCGGCCGCCGTCGCCGCAGAGAGCCTTGATCCGGCGCGAGCCGAGGCGGCCGAGTGGCACGCGCTGCTGCAGGTTCACCGCCGCAAGCTGAAGCTGCGCTCGCACGTCGACCGCTTGTGGGGCAACAGTCCCGCCATGCGGCAGGTACGGGCTCAAGTGCGGATGGCGGCCGGCGCGATCGGCAACGTGGCGATCTTCGGCCCGGCAGGCAGCGGTCGCGAACATGTGGCGCGCGCCATTCACTACGGCGTCGAACCGGCCGGGCCGCTTGCGCCCTTGGCCTGCCCGCTGCTCGATAGCGACTTATTGCAGGCCACCATGCGCGGCCTGATCAAAGCGGCCGAGGCAGAAGGCGGCGCCGCGCCGGCGCTGCTGCTGGCCGACGTCGACCAATTGCCGGCCGAGACCCAGGCGGTGTTGGCCGAAGCGCTCGCGGCGCCCGCGCAGCCGCTGAGAATCTTTTCGACCGCCGGCGAAGAGTTGGCCGACGCCGCGGCGCGCGGGGACTTCCGACACGATCTGGCCTGCCTGCTGAGTACGCTCAGCATCCGCATCCCGCCGCTGGTTGAACGGCTCGAAGACTTGCCGCTCGCGGCCCAGTGGTTCGTCGAGCAAGTCAACGCGCGCAGCGCCCGGCAGATCTCCGGCTTTTCCCCCGAGTCGCTCGATCGGCTGGCCGGCTACCATTGGCCGGGCGATCTGGATGATCTCGAAGCGCTCGTCGCGGAAGTACACGCGCGGTGCGAAGGGGCTGAGATTTTGCCTCGCGATCTGCCGCCGCGCGTGGCCTGGGCCGCCGACGCGATGGCCCGACCGGGCAAGCTGGAAGAAACGATCGTGCTGGAAGAATTCCTGGCCAAGATCGAACGCGAGTTGATCGAGCGGGCGCTGACGCAGGCTCGCGGCAACAAGACCAAGGCGGCGCGGCTGCTGGGCATGAACCGGCCCCGGTTCTATCGCCGCCTGGTGCAGCTTGGCTTTGAAATCGCCGAAGACGAGGAAGCGGGCGACTCGCCATGAAGACCGCGACGCTGATCGTGTGCGAGCGAAACGGCGCCTGGGCCGCCGCGTGGCGGCAGAGTTGGAGCAGGCGAGCCGAGCAGCGCGCGTCGCCGCTGCCGGATGTGCGATGCCTTGAAACCCGCAGCGGCGCCGAGTGCCTGGAACGGCTGGCCGACGCGCCGGCGGCCGTGGTGCTGGTGGAGTTGACGGCGGCTTCAAGCGAGCGGTCGCTGTCGTTATTGAGCCAGATCGCGCTGTGCAGCCGGCAGGCTCTCGCGGTCGTGGCCGCCGAGCGGCAGTTTGCGCCCTATGAATGGACGATCCGCGAGCTGGGCGCCGTACATTTTCTCGTCTCGCCTCGCGAGTTGCCGGCGCTGTGCGGATTGGTCGAGCGCCACGCGGCCCGGGCGCCCGAAATCGAGCTCGAGCTGGAAGATGGCATCTGGGCCGAGCTGCCGTGGGGCGAATAAAGGGCCCGCATTATTCGCCCTTTTCGCCCGTCAGGGCCATGCCCTCTGCGGCCCGCTAGGTTTAGAATGACAGTTTACGATTCATCCGAAAGACCTGACGCAAAACACGGCGGAGCGAACGCGCCGTCCGATGCTCGCGGGACGACACCCGCGGGCGGGCCAGGCAGCTCTGGCATGAACGCGTCGTGAACCGATAGAAGGAGAAACCGATGAGCGCCTCGGAAATCAATGAAGCGGCCGTGAGGGCGGCGCTGGCCGAGTTCAAAGATCCGGAAACGGGCCGTAGCGTCACCCAACTGGACCAGGTGCACGACGTCAAACTGGCCGACGGCCGGCTGTCGTTGACGCTGGGCCTGACGACCCACTCGGCCCCGCTCTGGAAAGAGACGCAGGCCGAATGCGCGGAGTTGCTGCGGAGGAAGTTCCCCGCGTTGTCGGAGGTCACGGTCTCGTTGGCCGTGCACGAGCGCGCCCCGCAGAAGCTGGGCGAGATCGGCCTGAGCGCCAAGAGCGTGATCGCCGTCGGCTCCGGCAAGGGCGGCGTCGGCAAGAGCACCATGGCGGCGAGCATCGCCTACGGGCTGAAGCGCGCCGGCTGCCGCGTCGGCTTGATGGACGCGGACGTCTATGGTCCCAGCATTCCGCACTTGCTCGGCGTCAACCAGCGCCCGGAAGTGGTCGACAAGCGGATCCAGGCCATCGAACTCGACGGGCTGAAAATCATGTCGATGGGCTTTCTCGTGCCGCCGGGCGAAGCCGTCGTGTGGCGCGGACCGATGCTGCACGGAGCCATCATGCAGTTTCTGCGCGACACGGCCTGGGGCGACCTCGACTATTTGATTATCGACATGCCGCCGGGCACCGGCGACATCGCGCTCACGCTCTCGCAGTTGTTGCCGCTCACCGGCGCGGTCATCGTCTGCACGCCGCAAGACGTGGCGCTGTTGGACGCCGTGAAGGCGATCGCCATGTTCCGCAAGGTCAACATTCCGATCCTGGGCATGGTCGAGAACATGAGCTACTTCCTCTGCCCCGACAACGGCAAGCGGTACGACATCTTCGGCAGCGGCGGCGCCAAACAGCGCGCCGCCGAACTGCAGATTCCGTTCCTGGGCGAAGTGCCGATCAATATTCAGATCCGCATCAACGGCGACCAGGGACGGATTGCCGGCAACTTTGATCCCGAGGCGGGCGCGGAATACTTCGAAGCGATCTGCCACTCGCTGGTCAAGAACCTGGCCGACAGCAACCGTGCGGCGCCGCCCCTGCCGACGCTCTCGGTGTTGTCGTAAAGGCTGAATAGCACGGCTTTTCCGCGGTGGAAGGCGGGTTTGCTCGGGCGAACTCCGCGGGACAAGAAGCCGGCAACGCGACGGGTAAAAAACTAGAGCCGCCTGGCGCGGGAGCGTCGGGCGGCTCTTTCTCGTTGTTGCTTGAAGGTGCGCCGGCGAAGACCGGCGAGCCAGTTCGCTGGCGGTCGATCGTCGCGAAGACGATCTTCCTTTAGCGAGCTGCTAAGTCGTCGGTCGGCCGACTACTTCTTCTTGGCAGTCTTCTTCTTGGCCGACTTCTTGACAGCCTTCTTGGCAGCCTTCTTAGCAGCTTTCTTCTTGGCCACGCTACGTCCTCCGTTAAAAAAATCCGGCGAGCTCGTTGGACGTGTTCGATGACGCGAAGCAGTTCAGTGAACTAGTCTCTTCGCGATCTCGACGCTCCAACGGCGACTCGCCCTTAACAAGAAACCGACTTCCTATCGTCTACCTCGATGGCGATGTTCGACGTTGTCGTTCAGATGTTTTGACGTTGTCGATCAGGCACAAACGAAGCAGTAACTCTTGTTCAAGCGAACCTCTGATAGCTCACTGTACGAATTCTTGGAATTTGTGCAACAGGAATTTGTCTTGACGCGCACAAATTTCTTTGCCGCGCGTCGCGCGCTGCGCTTTAGAACAACGAGATCAACGTGCCGTCGGCAAGGCGCGCGGCCGGTTGTGCGCGGCGTTGCGCAATGCCAAAGCGCGTGCGCAACTCAGGCGCACAACGACGCAGATAGATCCAGCGCGCAAGCGAAGCGCGCGCCGCGCCAACTTCCGTTTCGCTCCATGGCGCGAGCATTTCATGCCATGCGCGAGACCAATGCCGCAGCTTGAAGTGAATCGGATCGAAGCCGTACCAATCGCTGCGCGGTTCCGCCAAAGCGCAGTTGCGCTGGTGCGCCAACTCGCAGAGGCGCTCGTCCAGTTCGACGGCGCGCTCGGATAGTTCGTCGAGCGAAAGCCTGCACGAAGGGAAGAACAAACTGCGAACGATCAGGTATTGCCAGCGCCGCACGCGCGGCAGATTGCAGATCGGCAATCGCGTGACGACGATCCGCGCTTCGCAGTCCATCAAGCGGTCCAGGCACTGCTCAACCCAGCCGGCAATCCGTTCGACGGGCGCTCCATAGAACAAGTCGTTGCCTACGTCGGTGACCAGCGCCGCGGTTTCCAGCGCCTCGCGCCGCTCGAGCGCCGGCCACAAGCCGGATTGCAGAATGCCCGGCAAAGTGCGGCCTAAAACGCTGCTGGTCATGCCGTAAGAACGGCCGTGCCCCAGCGCGGCGAGCACGTCGAGCGGCCGGCCCCAGTGCTGCGCCGAGGTTTCGACGACCGTCGAGATGCCGCGAGTCAGATTGCTCGCGCCCAGCAACACGATCCTCCGCCCCGGCGGCGGCTGCCGGTCGCACCGCGCATTCGCCGCCAACTTACCAGCCGCGTCCACCGCCATAGCCGCCTGAAATCTGTTGCAGCATTTGATAGCTGACGTAGGCCAGGTACCCAAAGAAGATGGCCATGAACGTGGAATTCATCCGCAGAAATGCCCAGAAAGCCATGCCCGCTGCGGCAAAGATCGACAGCAAGATCGACTGCCGCAGCCCTTCGTGCGGGTTGAATTTTGTCAGCAGTTCGCGGGCCACCTGGCCGCCGTCCAGCGGGAACACGGGCAGCAGATTGATGACGCCCCACAAGATGTTGACTTCGAGCAGGTAAACGACGAGCCGGTTCACGTTCATCGACTCGAAGAACTCGAACTCAAAGGGGAGCGGCCAAAGAATCGAGTCGCTCGGCCGGAACTCGACGGCGCGTCCCGATGCGATCAGCGCGATCAGCACCAGCGCGGCCAAGGTAAAGCCGGCCAGCGGACCAGCCAGCGCAATCAGCATCTTGGCGCCTGGGCCGCGCTCTTCGCGATAATACGAAGACTCGTAGCCGCCGTAAGGGTTGCGGTCGTGGGGAATGGCCAGCCCGCCGAACGAATACAGTACGATTCGCGCCGGCTGCCCGAAGTACCGGAAGGCGAAGGCGTGGCCCAACTCGTGAACCACGATCGACACAAACACCACGCAGACCCACATCAACACCGCCTTCGGCGGGTTGGGATTGGCGAACGAGCCGGCGCCCAGCACCAGACTGACCAGCCAGAACAACGGATGGACGCGCACCGGAATGCCGGCGATCGCAAAGTGCACGTCGTATTTCGTGCGCGGCGGTTCGACCGAAAACACCAGCAAGCTCCCTGGAAATGAGCGTCGTGACAAGCAGGTTCGAGGCGGCGAGAGGGTTCGCCGTCTCGGTCAGCATACCGCCGGGGGGCGAATCGCGCAAGGGGCGACGGACAGTGGGCGGCAGAGCCTAAGCGATGTCTCGTAGGGTGGGCATTGCCCACCATGATTCGTCGGTGGGCAATGCCCACCCTACGGCCCGCGCCCGCCTCAAGCGTAAGGGTCGGCGAAGCGCACTAACCTTCGCCGTGCAGGTCGCCGCTGCTGGCCAGCTTCATGCCGGGCAGGAAGTGAGGCCGTGGAATGACGCGCGGCCGCGCGTCGAGCGCGTTCAAAATATATTCGGCGCCCATGCGAGACGCGCCGCCGTGACCCACGCGAACCTTGAGCTGCACCAACTTCCGCACGCGCTCACGCCGCTTCGCTTCGTCGCAAAGCCATTCGATCACGTGGTCCGCCAGTTGCGCCGAGCGGTCTTCGCAGGTCAAGTATTCCGGAAACAGCACCTTCTCGGCGCCGGGCTGCGACGGATCGTAGGGCGTGACGTCCTCAGGGAACAGTTCGTCAGTCGTCAGCAGGTTGACCAGCGTGATGTATTTCACCTTGCGGAAGAAACCCTGCACGAAGTAGGCGAAGCGGCTGATCCAGTACAATACCACGGTCGGCTTGCCGTGGTGCAGCAGCTCCAGCGAGACCGAACCCGACACGGCCATGCAGCAGTCGGCCAGCTCGATCAGTTCCGGCGTGCGGTGCAGGAAGACCTCGACGGGCAGGCCGCTTTGCCCGGCCAGCTTGCGCGCGTACTCCGCCTGGTGCGGCTTGAAACTGGCGATGGCAAAGCGGACGTCGGGCACGGCTTGCCTGACGCGAGCGGCGGCCTTCAAGAACCAGTGCAGGTTGTGCTCCACTTCCTGGGTGCGCGAGCCGGGCAGCAGCGCAACCAGCGGACCGTCTCGCTGGATCTGTTCGTCCAGAAAGTCCTGGTCGAGCCGTTGTCGCCGGACTTCGTCAAAGTACGGGTGGCCGACGAACGTGGCGTTGCAGCCGTGCTTCCGAAACCAGGCTTCTTCAAACGGCAGGCTGCACATCACGTGATCGACGTAGCGCCGCATCTTCTTGACCCGCCAGCTTGCCCAGGCCCAGATCTGCGGCGGCGCATAATAGAAGACTGGAATGCCTTGCGCCTTGGCGCGGCGCGCGATCCACCAGTTGAAGCCCGGATAGTCGACCAGCACCACGGCGTCGGGACGCTCGCGGCGGAAGTAGCCGTCGGCGCGGCGGACCAGCGCGAAGAACTTGTGCAGGTTCAACAGCACGCGCAAGAACCACATCACCGCCAGCGCCGTCAGGTCGAAGTGCAGCTTGCAGCCGGCGGCGGCCATCTGCGGGCCGCCGTAGCCGACGAACTCCACATCGCCGCGCCGCGCACGGATCGCCCGCATCAGGTTGGCGGCGTGCAAGTCGCCGCTCGGCTCGCCGACGGAGAAGAAGATTTTCACGGGCAGCAGTCTTTCAGCAGGTCTTCAGCCCCGGCGCGCGGGAAGGGATCGTTCGTCAGGGGGCGGCATTGCGATGATCGTCGTGCTGACCGTCCGGGCGGCTCGGCTCGCCGCGCGAGAAAGGTTGCGGCGGATCGATTCTCATCCGCCGGCCGTCCGCGGCTTCGTCCGTCGGTCGGATCTCGGTGGCCGTGTAGGGAGTTTGCCGCTGGCGCAACCACCAGGCGGCCAGCAAGTCGCCCGGATTGGGCCAGGCGTCGCGCGTGGCCGTGCGGCGCGCGGCGGGCTGATGGTCGACGTGCAGCTCGCCGACGCGGAAGCCCCGCCGCGAAATCATGCCCGGCAGATAGCGATACATGCCGCGAGCCAGCACCAGGCCCGTCACGGCCTCGCGCCGCGCCGCCCAGAGCATACAGTCGGGATCGCGAATCGCGTCGCCGAACAGCAGCCGCCGCGGCGCTTGGGCCAGGCGGCGGAAGGCGCGTCGCGCCGGGCTGAGGCGGCGACAACCGAAGACGGCGTCGGCGCGCGACAGGCGGCGGATCAGTTTGGCGATCTCCCTGGCCGGATAGAGGTCGCCCGCTTCCAACACAATGATCGCTTCGCCTCGCGCGGCCGCAATGCCCGCGGTCAGGGCGGCGCTGACTCCGGCGCACGAATCGAGAAACAGCAGCCGCAAGCCGGGAAAAGCGTCGATCAGCTCCTTCAGCCTCTTACGATGCGAGGGGGACGAGCCGTCGTCGACGCAGACAATTTCGTAGGGTTTGCCCAGTGCAGCCAGCACGCCGCACAATTCGCCCAGCCGCCGCTCGACTTCGTCGGCGGCATTACGTTGCGGCATAATGACGGAGTAGTGAATCATCCTTGATTCAAACCTGTATCGAGGGCGATGCGGGCGGCAGAGTATCGCAGAATCGCGGGAGCGGAGAAAGTGCAGTTTGGCGCGGCTTAAGCGATTGTCGCTAAATGCTTTAGGGGTATTTGAACTGCAATCGTCCAGCGTCGCCCGGGCGAGCTGCAAGGCGCGTGCAACCGGCCCTCGAACGGTCACGGCCGGAAAGGCCCGGCGTTGCAGATTCGCCGGGCTTGCAAGTTTTTTGAAAACGTCTATCGTGAGTGATTCGCCTGGCCTGAAAGGTCCTGCCCGGACAGCACGATTCAGAGATTAGCAATGTCGATTCGCCCTCGCACGCCGCGGAAAATGAAGCTCAAGAACCTGCGCTGCCCGAAGTGCGGCTGCAAGTTGAATCCGCTGCGCAAGCGCTGCAAGAAGTGCGCTCAAAAGCTGTAAGCCCGCCGGCGGTCAGTCGTTTCCCAGCGGATTGAACAGGAATCGCCGGCCTGAGCTGGACGAGGACGAGCCGTACTCGATGCGCTGCACCTCGGAGGGGCTCTTCTTCAAACCGTTGCCCGGCTTGATTGCGCCGCGCACTCCTAACTGCTCGGGGTGCCGTGCCAGCTTGTCGGTGAAGATCCGCACGTCGTTCACGATCGGCCGCAGCTCTCGACTCAACTGGTTAATGTTCGCAGCCGCCGAATTGAGCTGCTGATAGACTTCCGGGTTGTTGAGGAACTGCCCAAGCGAGCCTTGCGGGTTGTCGAGCTTTTCGCTGAAGTCCGAGAGATCCGTCAGCACCTTGTCCAGCTTGGCGGTGGCGCCCTCCATGTTGGCCACCAGTTGCGGCCCGCGGTCGCCGAGCGGGCGCGTCAATCCTTCCAGATTGGCCAGGTTGCGGTCGACGCCGGTCAGCGTGTTCCGCAAATTGCCGATCGTGTCGCGGGCGTCGGCCAGCACGTTGGGCATGTCGTTGATCGCCCGCTTGAGGTTCTCCTTCATCACCGGATCTCCCAGGATGTCGTCGGCGCTGGCGATCGTGACTCGCAGCTGGTCGATCGTCTTTTCGGTCTTGTCGATGATCCGCGCGACTTGTTCGTCGTTGTTGCCCAGCATGTCGCTTACGCGGCGGGCCAGCGTGCCGATCTCATCGCTGGTGTGGCCGACCGATTCCAAGGCCGTCGCCATGTTGCCTTCCAGATTGGCGATCACCTGAAAGGGATCGGAGCGTACGGTCCCTTCGAGCACGTCGCCGGCTTCGATAAACGTCTCGGGGGTGCGCGACGGCTCTTTGTCCAGGAACTCGAGGATAGCGTCTCCCAGCAGCGAGTTGTTGATGCGGCAGTATTCGTCGCTGCGCAGCTTGACGTCGGAATTGATTTCGGCGGTCACGATGGCGCCGCTTTCGTCTTCGGCAAAGCCGACTCGAGTCACGCGGCCAATGCGGATGCCGAACTTGCGGATCGGCGTGTCCTGCGAGACGCCCGGAGCGTCGTGAAACTTGATGTAGACGGTGTACGTGCCTCGGACCAAGGAGGGCGCGCGGCCCACCAGCAGCACCATGCTGGCCGAAATCAGCAACGTGGCCAGCGCCATCACGCCGACCCGGAATTGCATTACCCTTTCGTCCATTAGTCGAGGGCTCCGTTGGCCATTTCGCGCATCTCCATCAGCCGCTCGCCCGCCTCGCCGTGAATGAATTGCGTGACGCGCGGATCGGGCGTATCGTCCAGCTCTTCCGGCGGACCGTCGAACAGGACCTGCGAATCATCGGGGCCGAGTCGCGCCAGCGGATACAGCATCACCACGCGGTCGGCGACTTTCCTGGCCGTGTTCATGTCGTGCGTCACCACGATGCTGGTCACGGGGTTGCTCTGGCGAGTGCGGAGAATCAACTCGTTGATCACGTCGCTCATGATCGGGTCGAGCCCGGTGGTCGGTTCGTCATACAGCACCAGTTCGGGGTTCAACACCAACGCCCTGGCCAGGCCCACGCGCTTGCGCATGCCGCCCGACAACTCGGCGGGCTTTTTGGCGGCGACGCTTTCGGGCAGGCCGACTTCGCTCAACCGCTGCAAGACGATTTTGCGGATTTCCGCGTCGGACTTGTGGTCGTGTTGCTGTAGCGGAAAGGCCACGTTCTGGGCAATGGTCATGCTGTCGAACAAGGCGGCTTGCTGGAAGACGAAGCCGTAGCGAATCCGCTGCCGCGTCAGTTCCTGCTCGTTGAGTTGATCCAATCGCTGGCCGTCGAACAGGACTTCGCCGCGGCTCGGCTTGACCAGGCCGATCATGGTTTTCATCATCACCGTCTTGCCGCAGCCGCTTTCGCCGATCACCGCCAGCGTTTGCCCTCGCGGCACCGCCAGGTTGATGTTGCGCAGCACCTGCTGCCGGCCGAACTGTACGTACAGATCGCGAGCCTCAAGCAGCGGGATCTGTTCGGCGTCGGTTTTGAGATCTTCCTTCGGCATGGTTCGAACCGCCATGGACTTGCTGCTTCCGTTCGTCTGGATGTCTAGATGACTGAGGCGCCTTCAGGCCACAGGTAGTAGTAGATGGCGTTGAGGATAATCCCCAATAGCAAATCCAGGACCAGGATCAAGACGAACGAGTGGACGAAGGCGCTGGTGGCCGCGCGACCTACGCCTTCGGCGCCCGGATCGCAGTGAAAGCCGCGGTGGCAACTCACCAAAGCGATTGCCGCGCCGAAAAACAAGCTTTTGAATACGCCCGCGAACAGGTCGAATTCGCGCACCATCTGCTGAGAATTCGACCAATAATGGTGGGAGTCGACCCCCAGCCGGTAGATGCTGTAAAACGCCCCGCCGATCATCCCCATGAAGTCGGCCATCACCGTGAGCGTGGGAATCAGGAACAGGCAGCCGAGGAACCGCGGCACCACCAGGTAGTGAATCGGGTTGGCGCCCATGCTCTCCAGGGCGTCGATCTGCTCGGTCACGCGCATCGTGCCCAACTCGGCGGCCATGGCGCTGCCCACTCGTCCGGCGAGCATGGTGGCCGCCAATACGGGCCCCAGTTCTCGCAACAGCGAAACGTTGATCACGCCGCCCAGCCGCGTTTCCAGATGGAAGAAACGAAACTGCGCGTAGCTCTGCTCGGCCAACACCATGCCGATGAAGGTTCCGGTCAGCGCCACCACGGGCAGGCTCAGCACGCCGATCTGGTAAAAGTTCGGCAGCAGCGTTCCTCGGCTAGGCCAACGACGCACCATCCAGGCAAACGTGCTCAGGCTGAAGATCGCCCAGTCGCCAATTGCCGCCACGCGCAGAATGATGACTTCGCCCAGGTTCGCGATTCCATTGACCAGCGCACCCGGCGGCCGGGAACTAAGCGGTGGATGTTTGGAATCGCTCGCCATGCTGGAAGACCTGGAAAAATAGATAATCCTGGAGTAGTTGTTGACGCGTCCGTTGGCGCATCGTCCCTTATTTCGACCATTCAATCGTACCGCGTGAGGAAAGTTTTCCGGTTATTGAAAGTGGGGTGAATGTGGCGACTGCGGCTCAGTTTGCTGGGGGTTAACTGCACCGCCGCTGCTTTAACACGCGGTTCACGCAGAAAATCGCCGCCACGAGCCAGGGCCAGCCGATCCACGGCGCCAGCGTCTGCCACTGCGGAGGCGGTTCTGAGACTTCGGTTTCAAACCGCAGGGTAGCCGGCGCGCGTCCGCCGAGTTCGATCACGAATTCCCAACGGCCTGCCGCAGGCAACTCGAGCTCGGCGGCTTGAAACAGCTTGTTCGAAGCTTCTTCAGCCGTCGCACGCTTTCGAATGTTTCCGCCGCGCCGTTCTACCGGCTTGGCCGTAACGAAGATCTCAACGTCGGTGATGGGGCGAGACGTTTCGGCGTCTTGCAGGAACACGCTGACGTCGACCTTGCCCGCTCGCAGCGGCGTCGGCGCAGTAAACACGCTCACGCGGGAATCGCCGCTGCGCTGGGAGAGCCTCAGCGCGCCGCCGTCGCCGCGCGCGAAATTGCACCACATCAGCGCCACGGCGAAAGCGCCGAGGAATCGTAATGGTTGCATCATCACCCTCCCGGCAGCGTGCCGCGCATCTCCATGGGCTGCAGCAGAATCCACACGCCCGCAAAAAACAGCCCGGCAATCAACAAACTCCATGGCGCCAGCGTTCGCAAAAAGCCTTGGCCCGTCGGGCGTAGATCGCAGGCGATGCGGTAGGCTGCGTAGAGCGATAACAGCAGCCCAAGGTCGAGAAACAACAGCTCTGCGTGCAGCAGCCAATCGGCCGGGGGCCGGCAACAGCCGCAAACCCAATGCGGTTCGCCCAGCCCGCTCAAACCGAGATCGCCAAGAAATCGCTGCATCACCGGTATCGCCGCGTCGTAACTGGTAAAGAAGTGGAAGCTGTAGTGCGCCAGCCACATGCTGAAGCCGAGCGGAACGAGGGCAAAAGAAAACCGCCGGGCCGTCGGGAGTCCATGTTGCCTGAGTCCGCCGCTGCAGCTCAACGCTGATGCGGTCGCCGCCAGGATCGTGGGAACGATAATCAGGGCGGCCAGATAAAAGCCGGGCGTTACGAACGAAGCCCAAGGCGATCCGACCACCAGACGTAAGCGATCCAGCGCTTGCACGACCGGCGCCACCATTCCCGCCGCGTTGGCGAACGCGCCAAAGGTCAGCAGCAGCGCGAGCGCCGCCAAATCATTGCGCCCAGCGAGTCGGCCCAGGCCGTCGTGCGGCGAGTCGGTCCGCAAAGCATGCCCAGGCGAAACGGCCAGCAGGCCGACGTTGGCATGCGGGCACGCGTGGACGCAATCGAGACAAAACGTGCAGTCCATGTTGCTCGACTTCTGCGGAACGAGCAGTTGAAGTTCGCAGCCCGGCGTGGTGGGCGTGCCTCGGATGCATTCCTTCGTGCGGCACGCGGCACAGATCGATGCCTGGCGCACCTTCACTTCCAGCGGCGAGACGAGCGACTGGATGAAGTTGAACTGTCCAATCGGGCAGACGTACTTACAGAACGAGGCGCCGCGAAACAGCCCATCGACGACAAAGGCCGCGGCGAAGTAGGCCAGGGCGATCCATGCCGTGCGCCCAGGATGATCCCACAAGGAAAACTCCTCGTAGGCCCAGAAGAAAACGGCCAACAGGCCGACCGCCAGCCACTTGCTCCGCAGCGCGCGGGGCCAATGCCAGCCTGCCGGCAACCAGCGGCGCCCAACTCGCCGCGGCAAGGTGAAAGGGCAGGCCAGGCAGCCGAGGTTCCCCGCGGCGAGCAAGCCCATGATCAACATCCCGCGCCAATGAATCCAAGGCAGCACGCCTGCCAGGTTCATCGGACCAAACTCCGGCCCGCGCAAGCCGTCGTAGATCACGGCCGCGGCTAGCATCAGCATCGCAAGTTGGAGCACGGTGCGGGCGCGAGGCCAGCGCAGAAAGCGGCCGACCAAGGGGATGAGCAATAAATCAAAGCCGGGGGAAGTGCGCGGCCGCGCCGGCGGCCGGCGGCGGCCGGCGCCGTCTGCAAGCCTTGCACTCTGGTGGTCGAAAGCTCCTCGCTGAGCATGGCGAGCGTTCCGATTTGTTTCATTCGCAGTTGCGGCACGCTTGCCGCTCGCTCGCTCTTCGCTTCCGAACAGTTGTCGCAAGGCAAGCGCAAACAACGGTCCCAGGTAAGCGATGCTGCCCGGCACCCACATCAGCGCTCCGGCCGCCGCCTGGTCGGCCAGTGCGCTGATCCCCGCCACGCGCGGAGCGTCGGCGTAGTGCGAGTACCAGACGCGGCCGGAAAAGGCCAGCAGCCCCGAAAGCACCGTGTTCTGCACGTCGGCGGCAATCAGGTAAGGAAACAGCAGCCAATGAGACCAGCGCGGCCGGCTGGGATAAGGCCGCACGACCGGATGCCAGAACAACAGCGCCGTCGTCAGAAAGGATATGTGCTGCAGGTAATGCCAGCCGCTACGGCGCAACGCCGCCTCGTATGCGACCGGCGCATGCCAGAGCCAGGTTGCTGCAACGAACAGCGGCAGCGCGACGCAGGGATGCGTCAAACGCTCGAACAAGCGCCGCAGCGTCGGCGAGCGCAAGAAAGGAACCGCCCACTCGCGGCGGATGGCAGAGGGCAAGCCGCGCAGCAGGGGAAACAACGGCGCGCCCAGCCAGATCAACGGCGGGGCCAGCATCATCAACAGCAAGTGCTGCAGCATGTGCACCTGCAGCAGCAGATCGGCGAACGGTTCGATCGGCGACGCCAATGCCAGAAAGATGGTCGCCAGCCCTGCCAGGAACGCCGCCAGACGCGCTACGGGCCAACGCGCGGCATCGCGCTTTCGCAAGTCGAACCAGCCCCGCAGATAAACTCCGGCTGTGACCGCGAGCGACGCCGACAGCCACGGCTCGAACGGCCAGGAGCGGAGAAAGGCTTCGAAGTTCGGACTCATGCCATGATCGTTTGCCTGCTATTTTGCACTATCCGCCGCGGGTTGTCGTCCGTCGGGGCGCAACGACGCCAGAAACGCAACCAGCGTTTCCATCTCGGCAGGATTGATCTGCTTGCCATAGGCGGGCATGTTGCCGCCGCCCGGCGTGCCGTTGCTGATCTGATCGATCAACTGATCTCGCGTCAGACGGGCGCCGACGCGCGTCAGGTCGGGGCCGCGACGGCCGCCGATCTGATCCAAGGCGTGACAATTCCGACAGCTCTTGTTCTGTAGCACCGCGGCGCCCATCAACTCCGTCGGCGAGCGCCCCTTGAGCAGGCGCGGGGGAACTGCGTCGCCGCTCCAGGCCGTCATGACCGGCGACCAGGGAGAAGTGGCGCCTTCATACGTCAAGGCGCCGAGCACGCTATAGATGACAATCACCGTCAACACCGCTACCGGCCGCCGACTCGGCGCCCGTTCGCCCCGATTGCTGATAAACGGAACCAGGAATAAGGCCGCGATAAGCACTAACGGAAAAATCAGGATAATAAACGTCTCGGCTTCCGGCGGACTGAGCGACAGCAAGGCGAACAGCCACCAGAAGGGCCATTCCGGCCGCGGGTTGGCGCCCCCCAACGTCGGATCGGGCGGTTCCGTCGGTCCCTTGGGCCCCAGTACCGCGGCCAGTGCGACGACGACGATCACGGCCACGGCCGAGAAGAACAGGTCCTTTAACAAGGCGTCGCCCAGGAACGGCACGCCCTTTTTCAGTTCCTGCTCATATTCGGCGTGATAAGTCTGCGGATTAACTTTTTGGCCCGGCGCCGGCGGCGCGCTGACGCCGCACTTGAGCACCAACCAGAGATGAACCGCCAGCGCCCCCAGCAGCGCGGCGGGAATGACGAATACGTGCAGCGAGAAGAACCGGCTCAGCGAATCGCCGCCAATCACTTCGCCGCCCAGCAACAGTTGGACGACTTGCGGGCCAATGACCGGAGTGCGGCCGGCCATCGATCCGCCCACGGCCAGGCCCCAATAAGCATCCGGGTCCCAGCGCAGCACCTGCCCGGTGAAAAACATGCCCAGCGTACAAAGCAGCAACACCACGCCCACGCACCAGGTCAGCTCGCGCGGATACTTGTAGGCGCCGTGCAGAAAGACCTGTGTCATGTGCGCCAACACCATCACCACCATGCCCGAGCCGGCGTAGTAGTGCAGCGCCCGCAGGAACCAGCCCATCGGCTGTTCGTAGTTCAGCCACAGCAGGCTTTCGTAAGCATTATCGGCCGACGGGACGTAGACCAGCGCCAGTCCGACGCCGGTCACGATCTGCAGCGCCAACAGCGTCATCGAGGCGCTGCCGAAAACGTACCACCAGCCCATCGGCCCGGCGGCGCCGCGGGGAATGGGGTGCGTCAGCGCGGGCAACAGGCTGGAGGTGAAGCTCAAGCGAGCGTCGAACCAGCGGCCCAGAGATCGGAGGACGTTTTTCATGGCGGCGGTTCTAGGCGTTTTCTTTCAGCGGATCTTGCAACGTCGGATAGTGGGGCGCCTGGATTTCCAGCTTTCCGCTCCGCACGCGCCACTCGCACTCGAACAAGCCGCGCGGCGGCGGCCCCGAAGCGCGCTTGCCGTCGGCGTAGTAGACGCCCCCATGGCAAGGGCACATGAACAGTCCCGACTGCGGAAACCAAGAGACGGGACAGCCCAAATGCGCGCAGTTGACGGCCAGCACCAGAAACTTCGGTTTGCCGTGGGCGTCCTGGCCTTCGTTGCGCACGTAAACGCTGGCGTGGGAGACCATGCCGTCCCACGGCTGACGCAGCGGATTGTCGAATGTCACCTGCCGCGTTTCCTCCAGCGGAAAGGCGTCGAGCGAGTCGAGCGCGACCCACTTGTCCTGCCGCTTGCGGCGGCCGAGGAAATAATCGGCCAGCGGCACGGCGGCGGAAAACGCCGCAACCGCGCCCACAACTCCGGTCAAGAAGCGAAAGAAGCCGCGCCGTTGCGGCTCGGGCGAGATAGACGCTGAAGCGTCGTGCGTTTCTTGCATCAGCCGCATTTACTCCTGCGAGGATTTGTTGGGGCGCTCGGCGTCGCCTTCTTCGTCGTTGGACCGCTCGCCGCGGCGCCGCCACTCGGCCAACAGCGCCACCAAATCGCTGACGTCGCGCGAGGTCAACGGCTCGAAATCGTCGTCGCGGCCGTCGCGAGTAGCATAGTCCGGCATGCCAAGATCGGGCCGGCCGGTGATGATGATGCGGCGCAAGGCCCGGTCGTCAATCAACTGCAGGAACTCTGGCGAACGGAGCGCACCAGCATGATCCCCCTCGCCCTGTTTGCCATGGCACTCTGCACACGCGCGGGCGAAAACCTTGCGGCCCCGATCCGCGTCGGCGGAGCGATTTTCTTCCGCCGGTGCATGGTAGGGCGGCGGCTGATGTGTTAGCGGCGCCTGGGCTTCCCAGCGCGGCTTCAGACCGGCCGCCAGCACGTGCACCTGCTCTTCGGTCAACGGACCGCCTTGGCTGTGGGCAAAAGCCGGCATGGGCGTCCCCTTGCGACCGGAAGAAATCGCGTTCAGCAATTCGTCGTCGGGGACGATCGCCAGAAAGATCGGATCGTTCAACGGCGGAGCGGGGCCGAATTTGCCGTCGTCGCCGTGACAGCCGGCGCAGTGGTGAGCGAACAAGGGATCGAAATCGACGACTTGGGTTTCCGGTACGGGGCGGCTCTGCGGATCGGGTTTGCCGGGAAGATCGCAACCGAGCGAAAGCAGCAACGCCAACGGCGAGAAGCGCAGGCAGATGTGCGCGGCCGCGCCTTGATGCGAAGCGAATCGGGCGGCGATAATGCGCAAGTAAAAGAACATGAGCGGTCGTTCTAACGCCTCGTTGAATCTGTTGCCGTAGCGGAAGCGCGTGAAAACTCTGGGCAGTTGCTGTAGCGGAATTCGTGAGAATTCCGTGCGCTCTGCACCGACCTCCAAATGCGTACGTCGTCGAGGCGTGAATGCCGCATTCCGGAATCTTCACAGATTCCGCTACGCTTGCTGCGGCCTCTCGGAATCTTCACAGATTCCGCTACGCTTGCAAAATCATCGGCGGCCATTTAGCTTTCCTCTCCGCTTCCGGCCGGCGCAATGTGGACCATCTCCGAGCGCACCACGACGGTGGCGGCCGCCACGCCGAAGATGAATTGCGACAAGACGAACCAGGGCCAGTCGACGCGCTGCTGCAGCGCCGGGTTGACCACGCCCATCAGGCCGTAGCTGCCCGCCGTCCACAGCAGCGGCATCACCAGGCCGCCCCAGGCGAACGAAGCGGGAATGGTCGGCAGCCTTGGCAATACAATTCCATACGCCGCTCCGAAAGCCGCCGATAGAGCCGCGTGCAGACCGACGGCCACGGCCAGCCATTCGGCGTTGAACTGTTCGAGTTCTTTCAGAGACAAATCAGCCATGCTGGGCAGCACCATGGCGGCCAACAGGTTGGCCGGATACCAGATGCCCCGATGCACCGACAAGCTCCACAGGATCGCCGGCGCCGGCATCACCAAGGCGCCCAGCAGGCCGCCGATCAAACCCGCGTCGATCTGATTTCGCTCGCGCAGCGCAATCACCGTCACGGCGGACACAATGCCGTAAATAAGCTGCGATACGACGAACCAGGGCCAGCTCACGCCGTCGAAAAACTCCGGGTTGGCGAACTGCAGCAGGCCGAAGCTGACGCCCGTCCACAGCAGCGGCATCAACAGCCCGCCCCAGGCCAGCGGCTTGGGCAGCGCCGGCAGCGTGGGCATCAACACGCCGTAAATCAGTCCCACGATCAGGCTGACGACGGCATGAATGACCAGCGCGAAGATCAGCAGCGTGACGTCGAACTGTTGCAGTTCGCTTTCCGTCATCTGTCCGACGCCGGGCAGCGCCATGCCCGCCAGCAGATTGACGGGATACCACAACCCGTGCCCGCTGAAAACGCCATAGGCCAGCGCCGGCAACGGCATGATCAATCCGCCGACGATTCCGCCTTTGATGCCGGCGGAGATCGGGTGGACCTTTTCCGGCAGGCGCAGCCGGTAGCCGGGCATGCCCGCCACCAGCCGTTTGACTCCGCCCGATCGAGGCGCGACGGGCGCAGGCTTTGCCAATTCCTCGATCCGTTCATGCAAATGCCCTCGGCCGGGCGTCAGGCAGGCGATCCAGCGTCCCAGACCGGCGGCAAAGACGAGAGCGCCGATGACGCTCAGCGATAAATTCGTGGCCAGGCCGGCGACCGCCAGGGCCAGCCCCAGGCACAGGACCATCGGTGCGGCCGTAGGGGCCGGCATTTCGATCGTCTGACTGGCGGCGTCGCCGCCAACGGCGTTTTCGTTTTCGTCGGCCATCAGCGCCCTACCACGTAAACCACCGCGAACACGACGACCCACACGCCGTCGACGAAATGCCAATACCAGCCGGTCAACTCGGCCGCCAGTTTGTGCTGGCCGCTGACGGCGCGGCGCGCCGCCAGGAACAACACTACGAGCATCGAAATCACGCCGACGGTGACGTGCAAACCGTGGAATCCGACCAACGTGTAGTAGGTCGTCCCAAACAGATTGCGGCTGATCGTCAAGTCGTGGCGCTCGATCAGCTCGCGCCATTCGTAGCCGGTTCCGGCCAGAAAAGTCGCGCCCAAGGCGATCGTCGCCAGCCACCAGAGGTAGAATCGATCCTGCCGGTTCTGCGCCAACGCGTGCGTCGCCTGGTGCACCGTCCAACTGCTGGACAGCAGGCAGGCGGTCGTGACGATCACCAACGACAGCGAAAGAGCCTCTTTCGGCGTCGGGCCGATCTCGTCATGGCCTAAAAAGCAGAGATAAGCCACAATCAACGTGCTGAAAAACGCCGCCTCGGAAAGCAGGAATGCCAGCATGCCCCATTGAGCTGCATTCAGCGACCTTTCGGGAGCGATCGCCGGCGGCACGGGGGGCGGGCCTTCCGCGTCGCGCTGGCGGGTTTCCTGCGCAGGCTGTTCGTCGGGTTGGTGCTCTTTGCTCATCTCGAGCATCTCGTGCGGCGCGTCATTCGTATTTCCAATCCGGATCGTCGGTGTGTTTGGCGTCCCAGAGCGGGCGGCGGCTGCGGACGGTCGGGATCTCCGCGAAGTTGTAGCTCGGCGGAGGAGACGTGGTCATCCATTCCAGCGTCCAGGCGTCCCACGGATCGTCGCCGGCCGGTTTGCCGTGACGCAGCGAAGCCCAGAGGTTGTAGGCGAAAATAGCAAAACTCGGCGCCTGGATGAACGCTCCGAGCGTGGCGAGCTGATTCCACAACTCCCAACCGCGATCAGGCTCATAGGTGAATATCCGCCGCGGCATGCCCAGCATGCCGGAGATGTGCATCGGCCCGAAGGTCAGGATAAAGCCGATATACAGCAGCCAGAACTGCCAGCGCGCTAGCCGCTCCGAAAGCCGGCGGCCGGTCGCCTTGGGATACCAGTAATGGATGCCCGCAAACGTGCCGAACAACGTGCCGCCGATCAACACCCAGTGAAAGTGACCGACCACGAAGTAGCTGTCGGAAAGTTGGAAATCAAACGGCGCGGCCGCCAGCATGATGCCCGTCAGGCCGCCGATGAGAAACATCGACAGGAACCCGAAGGCGAACAGCATGGGCGAATCGAAGCGCAGCCGGCCGCCGTACATGGTGGCCAGCCAGTTAAAGAACTTGATGCCGGTGGGAATGGAAACCAGCAGGCTGGCCGCGGTGAAATACAGATCGAGCGTGCGGCTCATGCCGATGCAAAACATGTGATGCGCCCAGACTCCCATGCTGATGAACACGATGGCCATCGTGGCGGCGGCCATGAATTCGTAGCCGAACAGCACCTTGCGCGAGAAGACCGGGATCACCTCAGAGACCATGCCAAATACCGGAATGATCAGGATGTAGACCTCCGGATGACCGAAGAACCAGAACAGGTGCTGCCACAAAATGGCCGAACCGCCGTT
>DASZUP010000069.1:0-2959 GCA_035547635.1 Pirellulales bacterium | reverse complement strand
TGCCAGAAACCAGGCAGAGGCCTCCCCGCAAGATCGCAATCGCCCAGGCCGGCCGTTGTGACCGCCAGTCGCGTGCATTACGATACGCATACAGGATTTCCCTTCCTCTATCGCACGCCCGATGCAAAGAGCCGAGCGGTGCTGATTCCCTGGAATACCGACGCGCCGATCTATCATCCGCCCTGGGCCACCGGCGGATTGATCTTGATCAATATGGTCGTGTTCGTGGCGCTGTTGGCCAGCGGCGCGTCCGCCGAAGCGATCGAGCCCTGGATGCTCGTCTACGGCGACGGGCTCCATCCGCTCCAATGGCTGACTTCCATCTTCCTGCATGCGGGGTTCTTCCACCTGCTGGGCAACATGGTCTTTCTGTGGGCCTTCGGCCTGGTCGTCGAGGGCAAGCTCGGCTGGCTGCGATTCACGGCCGTGTACCTGGGGATCGGCGTCGCACAATCCGCCCTGGAACAGCTTTGCATGCTTGGCGCTGAAAGCGGCGGCTCGCTTGGCGCCTCGGCCGCCATCTACGGATTGCTGGCGATCGCCATGGTCTGGGCGCCGAGCAATGAATTGAGTTGTATTTTGCTTGTCGGCATCCGGCCGATCAGCTTCGATATCTCGATCCTGGCTCTCGCCTTCATTTATCTGGGCATCGAAATCGTCACGGCGGCCGTGGATGGATTCGGCTGGGGATCGAGCCTGCTGCACCTGTCGGGGGCGGCGCTGGGATTCGGCGTCGGCGTGTGGATGCTCAAGACGGACCGCGTCGATTGCGAAGGCTGGGATCTGTTCGCCGTGCTCGCCGGCCGAGAAGGGGAAAAGACAAAAAAACGCAAGAGGCGAAAGACCGCCAAGGCGAAAGATGAAAGCGCGGCCGGAGAACAGGCCGCTGTCCAGCGCGACGCCGCGCAGGGGGAGATCCTGCGGCTGCTCAAGGAAGGGCACGCCCGCGGCGCTCATGCGCTGAACAGAAAGATGACGCAGACCGACGCGGACTGGCAATTGCCCGAAGGCGATTCGCGCGAGCTGACCAGAAAGCTGCTCGAGTCGGAGGCCTGGCCTGAGGCGGTCGAGTCGATGGTTGACCACCTGCGGCGTTTTCCCGACGCGGTGCGAGTCCGGCTGAAGCTGGCGCAAGTCCTGGTGCGCAATGAACGTCGCCCGGCCCAAGCGCTGCGCGTGCTGGACAAACTGCCCGCAGACAGCCTGCCCGAATCGCTGCAACCGGTGCGAGTCAAGCTGATCGACGAGGCGACCAGGCTGCGCGAACAGGCGCCGGTCGAGCTGGCCTGTGAAGATTGGTAATCGCCGGGCGGGCTCCAAGCTGTTCCGTCGAACCGGGAGGCCGGGTGCGCTGCAGGCGAGACCCCGATGAGGAAGCGCTGAAGTATTGCGAGAACAAGTCCTTCTGTCAGTTCATTCCCGATGCTGAAGCGCCGTCTCGCGCTTCGCCCGCTGCTGTGGCTCACTCGACGTAGACTTCAATCGCCTGGACGTGGTTAATCATGGCGTTTCTGCGATCTTGATCCCGCTCCATCGGCTGCACGTTGCCGCGATCATCGGTGGCTCGGGCCATCAGCGTCTGCCTGCCGGCGCGGCGCGGAACGTTCCATCGGTGCTCAAAGAAACGCCAGGCAAAGGGCATCGACTTCTCGGCGAGCTCGGCTTCGCTCCACGACTTCCCGCCGTCGGTGCTGATCTCCACCTTCGCGATCTCCGGCCGGCCGCTCCAAGCTGCGCCGTGAATCCGATAGGTCGAACCGCCGCGGACGACTTCTCGGAACATCGGGCGAGCGATCTGCGCCTTGACGCCGATTTCCGTTACCGGAACGAGCGTCGGCAGCCCGAAACGGCGTTCCCAAATCGAATACATGAACGTCTGGAACATGCCGTGAAACGGCCGGTCGACGACGACGATTCGTCTCAACCACTTTACCGAAGCCATGCCGTACCAGCCGGCGACGACCGCCCGGACGGGAAATCCATGTTCCGGCGGCAAGTCTTTGCCGTTCATCTGATGAGCGAGCAAGACTTCCGGCCGTCGCGCCGCGTCGATCGGCAGGCTGCGGGCGTAATGGATCTTTCCCGGCGTTTTTGGCTGCGGTGGGGCGAAGCTGCCCTGGTCGTGGCCTTCGAGGATGACTTCGACGGCGCCTTGTCGGACTCCGGCCCGCTCCAGAATCGTCGAGAGCGGCACGCCCGTCCACTCCGCATTGCTGACGCCCCCTTGCTCCCAGCGGATGCTGACCTGCGGCGGGTCCAGCAGCACTCGGCTGTTTCCGGAGCATTCCAGCAGAGAGACCAGCGTTTTCGCTTTCTCCTTGCGGAGCTCATCGTAGCTGATTGCAAACGGATGCTCGACGTGACCTTCAACTTGCAGCGTCCATTGGTCCGCCTTGAGTTGTGGGACGTCGAAGTGTGTGCGGATATAGAACTGCTCGTTAGGCGTGAGAAAGCTGTCGAGCGTCGGGAAGGGAAACTCCGCATTCAGAGGGCTGCGTTGCCGCGAGATGACGCCCGGCGCCGGTCGTTCATCCGACTCGTCCGGCTGGTTGGGCGCCTGAGCATCGGCGCGTCCGTTCGCAACGACGGCAGCCAAAGGGAACGAAGCAGCCGCTCCGCGCAGAAAATTTCGGCGTGCGAGAAATCGGCGCCCGAAATTCACAAGCTCGTTGCCGGTCATTCTGCAGCCTCCCGTTCGTTTCCTTGATTCGGATTGAAACTCGCCGCGCCGTCCCTTTCTCGCGTTACGCGATGGCGCCTCGTTCCAGGCCTCATTGCTTGACGCCGGCGGCGGCGAGCAGGCGGTCATCGTCGCTCGCCGGTTGCCCTTCGAGGGCCGCACCGGGTTACGGGGCGATCAGCGCGGTCGCCGCCCGATCATTTTCGCCGAACGGGCAGGAACCTTCCGCGACGCCTCGAGACTGTGCGTCTCGAGCTCTTGCATGCTGACACGATATTG
>DASZUP010000068.1:0-12301 GCA_035547635.1 Pirellulales bacterium | reverse complement strand
TTCCGTGCGGTTCATCAGCGACAACATCAACACCGGCAACCTGGGCGCCGCGGAAATCACCGTCGGCCCCAGTCCCTATGGCGTCTGGGGCGCCATGGGCTCCAAGAACGGCGACGAAGGCGGATCGAACGGCGCCTGATTTTATCGTCGGGCCGTTCGAAGGCTCCGCCCTTTATCAGGTGCAACGACCGCACCCAGGCGCAGCGAAAGTGGCGCCTGGGTGGCGCTGCGACTACGCACGCGTTCATCGTTTGAGGCGCCTAAGAGCGTTCATGGCCAGAGCGCGCCGTTGCCCAAGGCGACCTCGACGGTTCGCGGTGTAGGTCCAACGGCAATCATTTGTTCTCTGGACTCGTTGGATTCTTTTCTTCCCGACTCTCTCGCACGAACACAAGTAAAACCATCGAGACCAGCGCAAGAGCGGAGCCGACGCCGAAAGCAACCTGAGCGTTGAAATGCTCATAGAGGGCGCCAAACATCAAGCTGGCCGGCAGGGCGCCGATGCCAATCAAGAGATTGAACCAGCCATAGGCCAGCCCGGCCCGCTCGGAGCCGACGAGGTGGGCGACCAGTGTCTTTTCGCTCGGTTCCGTCAGCGCATAGTAGACGGCATACAGCAGGAACAACGCCCAGACTTGCCAGGCGCTGTTCGCGTAGGCGAAGGCCAGGTAGACGACGGCGTACCACGCCCAGCCGGCCAGCAGCAGCCGCCGCGGGCCTAATTTGTCGACCGCCCGGCCGCCGAGCAGGTTGCCGACGCTCTTGGCGACATGGAATACCAGCCAGAGCATCGGCAACAGGTGCAAGGAAACGCCGAGTTCCTGCGCACGGACGAGCAGGAACATGTCGCTGGAATTCCCCAGCGTGAACATGAGCAAGGCCAGCAGGTAGACCTTGAAGCTCCGCGGATAGGGCTTCAGGCTCAGGTCCAGGCGACGCCCCGCGGGAACGTGAACGCGCTGTTCCTTGAGGCCGAAGGCGACCAGCGCCACCACCATCAACCCCGGGACAAGGGTCAGCAGAAATAGCAGCCGTAAGTGGCCGCTTTCCCACGCCGCTTGCTCGGTGATTACATCGGCGGCATGTCCCGATAGCGTGTCGCCGGCGGCGGAAGTCTGCCACAGAAACAGCGTGGCCAGCAGCGGTCCAATCGCGGCGCCGACGTGGTCCATGGCCCGGTGAAAGCCAAAGGCGCGGCCGCGCATGCTTTTGTCCGTCGAGTCGACGATCATCGCGTCGCGCGGGGCCGTGCGAACCCCTTTTCCAAACCGGTCGCCTAACCGCACGACCAGCGCGTGCCACGGCGCCAGCGCAAAGGCCAGCAACGGCCGCGACAACGTGGCGACGGCGTAGCCGAACACGATCAGCCCTTTGCGGCGGCCGATCCGGTCCGACCAGCCGCCCGAAAACAGTTTGAGCACGCTCGCCGCGGAATCGGCCACGCCTTCGATCAAGCCCACGTATGCCTTGTCGCCCCCTAGCACGACGATGATGAACTGCGGCATCAAGGGAGCGATCATTTCGCTGGCCGTGTCGTTCAACAGGCTGGTAAAGCCAAGCAGCCAGACGTTGCGAGGCAGCCGAGCGGGGGTCGGTTGGACTTCCGGGGCAGGTTGATCCATGGAGCAAAAGCACTTTTTCGGGCGCCGCGGCGATAGAAGACGGAGCGAGTCAGGCGATCGCAGCCAAGGCCTTGCCCGCCGCGACTATCTTGACCAGCTTCACCATCTTCGGCGCCGGCGCCTGGATTGGGAAGACGAAATCAAGCCCAGGATGAAGCAGCTGTGCTGCGGCGATTGGCGCCGCAAGCTCAAGGCCCGACTTGAAGATCGCCCCTCAAGCGGGCTACGATGGCTGATGGGGCGGCGCGGTCCTTTTGCCCTTAATGGGAGTGTTCGTCATGACGGGCGTGCTCGTATGTCTGTCGGCTGCCGTCCTGGGAGTCGACTTTGGTTGGCAACCGCTCGCCGACGGCGGCGTGGAGTACATCATTCAAATCGAGCCCCAAATGCTCGACTCGCTGCAAGACGGTCAAAGCCTCAGCAGCGCGCTGCCGGCATTCGGCCACAACATTCGCCGCTACCGGATCGTGGTCGGCACGGCGGAATTGCCTCACCACGGCGAGCCGTTGCCCGAGGCGCCTTCGGATCAGCCGCCGGCCGGCCAGCCGGAGCCAGAAACGTCCGAGGCGTCGCGCGTCGGCTATGAAGAAGAACTCGAGCGCGTCGAGGCGTTCGGCGAAGCCAAGCCGCGCGGGGTTGCCAATATGCCGATCGAAAGTCCGTATCCTTCCAACTATGAGCGGTCGGGAATTCCCCTGCCTGGACCGATCCTTGTCCCGCCGTTGCTGGCGCAAGAACGCTCACAACAGCCGGTGGAGAAGCGGGACCACATCGCGATTGCCAAACCGCCCGCGGCGGCGCCTGCCTTCCCAACAGAGAATGAACAGGGCGAAGACGCGGAAGCACACGCAGACGAAGACGCCGGCGCGTCCCGCGTAAAGCCGGAGATTATCACCGCGGAAGCTCCGGAAGACGATCCTGCCGCGAAGATTTCGCTGAATGAACCTTCGCAAGCGGGCGATCCGCCTGCAATTCCGTTCGCACCGCTTACGAAGCACGCAGCGGCGAAGCCTTCCACGGTCAAGCAAGCCGAGATAGGAACGGAAGCAACCGAGTCTCCGTCCGACCCGGCGCCGCCCGCTGCTGAAGCTCCGGCCGAGAAGCAAAACCCGCTGACATTGATAGGCTTGTTCGCTTCACTCGGCGGCAACGTGTTCCTGCTGTGGGTGGCTACGGGCCAGCGCAGCCGTTACCGGGCCTTGCTGCGCCGTTCGCGTGAGGCGCTGGCAGCCGTCAGCGCACAGGCATTGCCGGGGAGTCACGAAGAAGACGAGACGCCGCATTGGGAAACGGTTGAATAGGCAAGGCGACGCAATGCGATCAGGACGCGTTCATTAGGTCGCCGTTAGCGCCGTCGCAATCGCCGTTTCGGCCTGGACAAAATGAGAGAGTCCCGCGCCCATGTTTCCCCGGGCTTATTGCGTCGCTTTTGAGCCGGCGTTACTTGCGGCCGCCTTGCGTTGCTCGAACATCCAGGGGACAAGGCCGTTGGGATCGGCGTAAGCCTGGTTCCAACTGTTGTGGCCCACCCCGGCATATTCGACGTAAATCGGCTCGCCGCCGGCCTGCTTGATGGCGGCTACCATGTTGCGCGAGCGCACGACGGGCACGACTTTGTCGGCGTCGCCGTGCGCCGTCCAGATCGGCAGCGAGGCGAGCCGAGCGGCCAGCGTCTCGTCGCCGCCGCCGCATACCGGGGCCACGGCGGCAAAACGCTCGGGCCAACGCGTGGCGGCGTCCCAGCAGCCATAGCCTCCCATCGACAGCCCGGTCAGGTAAACGCGATTCGGATCAGCCGGGCAAGACTTCAACACGTCGTCCAGCATACCCATGGCCGCCAGCAACTGATCGCCCGGCGTCTCCGGCAAGCTCGATTTCTCCAGCGTCCAATCGACCTCCGACCAGCGTTTTTCCGGTCGGCATTGCGGAGCGATCAGGAAGCAAGGAAACTTCTCGCGGTACTCGTCCTTCGCCATCAGCGCGGGTAAGTAGAGCAATTGCAGCCGGTTGTCCGTGCCCCGCTCGCCGGCGCCATGCAGGAACAGCGCGACCGGGTATTTCTTGCCCGGTTCAATCTTGGCGGGCTTCAGCAGCCGATAGCGAAACGCCTCGTCTTTGTAGTCGCCGCCCGTATAGATATAGACCTTGTCCTCGAATTTGGCGACGACGTCATCCGCCGGCGCAGCGGAAAGCTCCAGGGCCAGCAAACTCATCAACAGGGCGTTCATCAAGCGAGCCTCTCAAGGGCGGTATCTGGACGGTGGTGCGCGCTCGGCCGGCGGGCGGGCCGCTCAGGAACGATGATAAGCCGGGAACAGCCGAACCTCAATTGGCCGCGCGCTTGGCAAACGCCAGGCACAGCTTTTCGACCCTTGCCCTTCCGGAGCCGGGCTGACACAATCGGTAAGGTCAAGAACTGATTGAGTTTGGAGCATGTTTGCGGATGGTCGCCGATCTTGCCGAGCGTCACGAGCCCGTTTCCGATTTGTTCTCGTTGCCGAAAACGCCTGCGCAATGGGAGCAGTACCGTCTCAGCGACGAGCAACTCGCCTCGTACCATGAACGCGGCTATGTCGCCGGCGTCCGCGTGCTTGGCGATGCGCAGGTCGATCGTCTGTGCGACGAACTGCACGCCTTGACCGATCCCGCTCACCCCGGCCATGAGCTGTTTTACGAGTACCACTCGAACGAGTCGGTCGATCCGAGCAAGGTGCTGTTTCACGCCTTGGGCGCCTGGCGCATCTCGCCCGGCCTTCACGATATCTTGTGGAATCCGGCGTTCGTCGTGCCCGCCTCGCAACTGCTGGGCGGCGCCGTGCGGTTCTGGCACGATCAACTGTTTTGCAAGCCGGCGCAACATGGCGGCGTGGTCGCCTGGCACCAGGATTATTCGTATTGGACCCGCTCCCAGCCGATGGCGCACCTGACTTGCTGGATCGGCCTGGACGACGCCACGCAAGACAACGGCTGCCTGCAGTACATTCCCGGCAGCCATCGCTGGGATCTGCTGCCGGTTACCGGGCTGGCGGGCGACATGCACGCCATTGAATCGGTTCTGTCCCCCGAGCAACTCCAGGCGTTCAAGCCGGTAGCGATCGAATTGAAGCGGGGCGAATGCGCGTTCCACCATCCGCTGATGGTGCATGGTTCCTATGAGAACCGCACCGACGGTCCCCGGCGCGCCGCGGTGATCAATGTCATCCGCGACGGGGTCTGCTCGGCCTCGGACGAACCGCTGTTGGCCGGCGTGCCGCCCCTCGCGGCAGGCGAAAAGCTCGACGGTAAATTCTTTCCGCTGTTGTATGATCCCGATGTGGCCCGACGCTGAACAAACCCGCGAATTGCTGGACGGCGCCCGCGCCGGCGACGCCGAGGCGGTGAACAGTCTGCTGGACCGCCATCGCGAGGCCCTGCGCCGGATGGTGGCCTTGCGGATGGATCGGGCGCTGCAACAGCGGATTGACGCCAGCGATATCGTGCAGGACGTACTGGTCGAGGCGAACCGGCGGCTGCAAGACTATCTTCAGAACCCGCAGATGCCGTTTCAGCTCTGGCTGCGTCACATTGCGCGCGACCGGCTGATCGACGCCCATCGGCGGCACCGCGTGGCGGCGCGCCGCAGCGTCGACCGAGAGCAATCGCTTGTCGCCCCCGCGCATCTGGACCACTCGACAATGGATCTGGCCGCGCAGCTCTGGGACCGCGAACTGACCCCCGCCGCCGCGGCCACGCAACATGAGCTGGCGCGACGTTTCCAGGCGGCCATCGAGTTGCTGGAAGAGAACGATCGGGAGGTGCTGTTGCTGCGGCACTTTGAACAACTGTCGAATCAAGAGACCGCGCGGATTCTGGGGCTGAGCGAACCGGCCGCCGGCATGCGCTATTTGCGCGCCATCCGCCGCCTGCGTACCATGCTGGAAGAGGCGGCCGGCGAATAAGGCCCGGCCGCTACGCCTCAACTTGACGATCCGATGCCCGACGCCGACTCGCCCGAGAAGCAAAGCGCAGCGCACGAGCAGCGATTGGCGGAGTTGCTGGAACAGATGACGGCGGAATTGCGAGCAGGACGCACGCCCGATCTGGATGCTCTAACGCAGCAGCACCCCGAGTTCTCAGGCGAGCTTCGCGAGCTGTGGGGCGCCGTGCAGTTGGCCGAAGGCATGGCCCTGGGCCTGTCACGCCGCTCATCGCTGGGGGCAGAGGCGACCGTGCCCTGGAGCGCCGGCCCGGCGGCGGCCGGCGAATTGCCGCGAGAATTCGGCGACTTCGAATTGCAGCGGGAATTGGGCCGCGGCGGGATGGGCATTGTCTACCAGGCGCGGCAGCGCAGCCTGAACCGCACGGCCGCCGTAAAGATGATTCTGCGCGGCCAGTGGGCTTCGGCCGCCGACCTGGCAAGATTCCGGTCTGAGGCGGAGTCGGCCGCCCGACTTGACCATCCTCACATCGTGCCGGTCTATGAAGTCGGCGAGCATGACGGCCAGCCGTACTTCGTGATGAAGTATGTCGAAGGCGTGACGCTGGCCAGCCGCCTGGCCGAAGGACCGATTCCGCCGCGCGAGGCGGCGGCGCTGCTGGCGCCGATCTGCGACGCCATTCATTTCGCCCATGAACGCGGCATTTTGCACCGAGACCTGAAGCCGTCGAATATCTTGATCGACGTCGACGGCCGGCCGCACGTGACCGATTTCGGTCTTGCCAAGCGGGTCGAAGGCGATGCCCAGCTCACCCGTTCCGGCGCGGTTCTGGGGACGCCTTGCTACATGGCGCCGGAACAAGCCGCCGGCAACCGCGGCCAGCTCAGCCCGGCCAGCGATGTCTACAGCCTGGGCACGATCCTGTACCAGATGCTGACCGGCCGGCCGCCATTTCAGGCCGCCACGCCGGTTGACACGGTGTTGCTGGTGTTGGAGCAGGATCCCTTGCCGCCGCGGCTGCTGAATCCACGCGCCGATCGCGACTTGGAGATGATTGCCCTGAAGTGCTTGCAAAAGCCGGCCGCCCTGCGCTATCCGACGGCCAAGGCCTTGGCCGACGACCTGCGGGCGTACCTGACGGACGAGCCGATCAGCGCTCGCTCGGGACTGTTCAGCCAGGTGATCGCCCGTTGGTTCCGCGAAACCCACCATGCCACCGTGCTCGAGCACTGGGGTCTGCTGTGGATGTGGCACAGCCTGGCGCTGTTGGCGATTTCGCTGGTGACGAATGCGTTTCAATGGCGCGGCATTACGTCGCCCGGCCCCTATTTTGCCCTTTGGACGGCCGGCATGGGCGCCTGGGCTGCAATCTTTTGGGCCTTGCGCCGCCGCGCTGGGCCGGTGACGTTTGTCGAGCGGCAAATCGCGCATGTGTGGGCGGCCAGCATCATCAGCATTGCCGTGCTCTTTCCGGTGGAAATGCTGCTCGGCCTGCCCGTTCTCACCTTATCGCCCGTCCTCGCCATTTCCAGCGGAATGGCGTTCGTGGCTAAGGCCGGCATTTTGACCGGCGAGTTTTATGTCCAGGCCGCCGCTTTGTTTGTCACGGCCTTGGTGATGGCCAGCCTCGACCGCTTGCGGATTCCCTATAGCATTACGCTGTTCGGCATTGTCTCGGGGGCTTGCTTTTTCGTGCCGGGACTGAAGTATTACCGGCAGCGAAACCGGCAGGCCGACGGCGGGGCTCCTCTGCTGGACGGATTCGCTGACGCAGCGGAAGAGCCGGGAGCGTGACAGCAGGGCGTCAAAGCCCGCCGCGGGCGGCGACTTCGGGGACGTTTGCACTGCAAAATACATTTTTTTAAAAATGATGTAACTGAGGATGTGAAGCGACCCACATTTTGGGTAGCGGACGGCCTTGCTGCGGCGGCCGCACAAGCTGAAAATCGGAATAAGGAACGAGATCCGGAACCTAAGAGAACGACGGCAAGCAAGACATTCCCCCAAAGGTTTTTACCTTTCTCCCGGGACGGAAAGGCCCCTGCAGATTTCATCTAACCTCTTGTGTCGGCAGCGCTTCTGGCGTGTGCAGGCAGAGGATGGTTGTGCATGCGCTGCGGACCAGATCCTCCCTTGGAATCGGCGCGAGCGACGGGCGCGAAACCGGGATGCTAAAAAATTCAAAAAAAATGGCTAATCAGTGAAAGATCGCGGCTTCTTGAACGTCTTAGATAAGAGGCTCGTTCGGGCGTCCGGTTTTTGAACTGCAAAACGCGGAGCAGAGCGGGTCAGAAAAGCAATGGAAGCCGCCAGCCAAGGAAGCGCAAACATTCGCCAGCGTGGGGCCTGTCAAACCGGATGGAGGTCGCTGCCAGGGCCCAATGCAAGAATCAGCCGAACGCGACGAATGATTCTGCAAGCGACGGCTTGTCGGTTCGGGCATGGCCCCGCCCGTGCGACATTGAGGACGTGACGTGTACGAAGCGGCTGCAAACGACGAAGCATTTGGAACGAGAAAGCGAATCTATGAACCCGACTTCTTCCGCGGTCGTAGTGGATTTTCAGTTAGCATCAGGTTTTGAGCGGCAACGACAAAAGCTGCTCGATCAGCAGTTTGCCGACCGGTTGTCGAAGCCGCTAGCCTTCTGGGCGAGGCCGAACGACCGTCATTTGCCGCTGGCCTTTGTCGGCCGCTCCGTGCGGGAACTGATTGAGACGCCGTTCCAGGACTTATACGCGACGCCTGGAGTCGGCCCTAAGAAGATTGCCTCGTTACTCCGTCTGCTGGAGCGAGTCAGCCAGGAGTTGGCGCCCGTAGATGTGGTTGAGACCGCCCCTGCGCCGGAAGAGCGTGCCGTGAAGGAGGCGTCGCCGTCTACGACTGTTTCCGAAGCGCACTGGTCGCGGTGGCGTCAGAGCGTCGCCCGCCACGGCTTGCATCGCGAAACGCTGGGCCAACTGGCGCGCAGTTTACAGCATTTGCCGCGCGCTTTGTGGAACGCGCAGCTATCCAGCTATTTGAACCTCTCATTGACGGAGGTCCGTTCATTGAGAACGCACGGCGCCAAACGGGTCGCCGCGGTGCTGGAGATTTTCGAGAACCTGGCGCGGATTCTGGAACAGCTCGACGGCAATCCGCATTTATCGGTCCGCTTTCGGCCGCGCCTTGTGCAGCGTGTTGAAACGTGGGTTCAGCAACAACTCCCGTCGCCTGCCGCTCCCAGCGTCAGCGAAGTGCACGCCGAGTTTGTTACGCCCCTGTTGGAACAACTTTCGGTTGACGGCGGCGACCAGCACTGCGACGTGGCTCGCAGTCGCCTGGAGCGTCCCAACCTGGCGGTTCGCACTTTGGCCAGGCAAAAAGGGGTCACTCGCGGCCGGCTGTACGAGCTTTGGGCGGATGCCGCTACCATGGCCGCCGTGCGCTGGCCGGAAGGACAGTCTCTGACCGCCCGCTTACACGCCAAGTTGCTGGCCGACAAGATGGAGCCTGCCGCTCAACAACTGTTCGAGTCCGCCCTGGGGCTCTGGTTTCCCGAGGGACGCGAAGCCCGCCCCGTCTCCGTCCGCTCGGAGCTGTGGCACGCCGTGGCCGAGCCCGCCTCGCTGCAAATGACCACTTAAGCCCGGGTGACGCACCCGGAGCCCTGGCAAGCCGCGTGGGCGGCAGCGGCGGGGTCCGAGCGCGGTTCTGGCCCGTCCAGCCGTCCGTCGCGGGCCGAGACGCGGCGACTCGTTGGACTTCGCAATGGGTCCGATTGACGTCCGGCTGAATGATGTCTTGCGCAGCGCCGCTGGTCCAAACAATGCGCGCCACGTCCGGCGCTTCTCGCCGCCCCAAGCCGAAATGCGTTACGCCGGATTGTACGAGCCGGCGTTGGCAGAAGGCTCCGGTCCGCAGTTCGATCGTGCTGCCAATGCCATAAGCATTGACGCAGCCGCCTTGGTCGGACCGGTCGGCGGCGGCGAGCAATTCCACTCGCAACCAGTGATTCTGGTTGCCCCCTTCATTGTCGTAAAGCACGATCCGATCGGCCTCGGCGACTGCCAGGTCGAAGTCGCCGTCGCCGTCGAGATCGCCCGTATCGCATCCGCGGAGCGACTTTCCTGCTCTCGTAATCAACGGGGGCGCGGCAACGAACTGCCCGTCGCCGCCGCGGTAAACGTCGATCGTCGCCTCGTCCCAGCTCAGCAAGTCCAGGCGGCCGTCGTTATCGTAGTCCCAGACTTGCACGCCGTTGCGGGCCGCGTTGGTCAGTTGCGAAGTCGCTCGCTCGGCGGGCGGTCCTTGGCGGTCCGGTTCGGTGCGCGCCACGTGCAAGCCCGCGGCGCCTCCAACGGCCAAAGCCCAAGAACCATTGCCGTCGGCATCCAGGACCGCAACCGATGCTGCGCTCGCCAACGAGGAAAACTCGTCAGCGAACGGTCGCCATCGAAACCGCCCGTGCCGCAAGTTCTCCAGCCAGCCCGCCGGCTTGTGGCCTGGTCCGGCCAGGATGAGGTCCAAATCACCGTCGCGGTCCCAATCCACCGGCGCGAGTGCGCGAGCGTGCAACCTGGCTGACGGCAGTTCCGAGACGGCGCCCCAGGGAGCGAATTGCAAATCGCCGCCGTTGGCCCATAGCGAGAGGCCGCTTTCACCTGCTACGGCGAGATCCAGGTCGCCGTCTTGATCGAAATCGACGACGGACGCCGCCGCTACGGCTTTCAGGGGCGCCAAGGCATCGGGAATTTCGACTTTTAATGAGCGGCTGCGTTCGTCTTCGGCTGGCTCGCTCCGCAGGATGGCCAGGCCCGCCTTTCCAAATACGAGCAATTCCAGCTCGGACCTGCGGCAAGCCTCCGCGGCGCCGGCGCCGGCGTCCTGAACCGGTTCGGAACCCGGAGCGGTCTGAGAACGACGCGGATTGCCTTGGTCGAGGTCAGCCAGCAGTAGGCGTGAAAAGCCCGCGGGGAGCGGGCTGGCGGCGATGCGACGCCAGTCTCCCTGCCGTTGGGGACGACTGTAAATCTCCAAGGCCGTCTCGCGCAGGACGACGACGTCCAGCCGGCCATCGAGATCGAAATCCGCGAGCTTAACGTCGGCTACGTCCAACAACGGCGGCAGTTGCAGCGGAGCCGGGAGCTCGTTGAATTTGACTTCGATCGGCTCCGATTCGGCGACGGCGACTCGATCGCGGCAAGGTACGAGGAACTCATGGCGGACCAGCACGAGCGGGTCTTGATCGACCTGCCGCCGGTCCGGAAGCGTCCCGTTTGCCGCGCGCAACGCTTCTGCCAAGGTCAACGCCTCGGCAGCCTGCTCCCATTGCTGCTTTTCGACGGCCTGCAGCGCCCGATCGACCGCGGCCAGCGGATCGGCGATGGGGCCGCCGCGCCGCAATTGGTCGATCAACACGGGGTGGCGGTTCAGGGTCTCGCGCAGCGCCCGCAACGTGTCGACAAGTTGAGGATCTCGCTGCCGAAGCTGCGCTGCTAGCCAGTTCGCCAGCAGGAACAGATTGCCCGGCCCGGCTTGATAGGCGCGGCCCAGCGCTTCGTAGCCGCGTTGCTTTTCCGCCTCGTCCTGCGACTGCAGCAACAACCGGCCGACAGCGTACCAGACTGCGGCGTCGTTGGGGGCCAATTCCGCGGCTCGAGCCAACTCCGCCACGGCCCGCGGATGATCGCCCGCCTCCAGCGCAATTTGACTGGCCAGCAGGTGGGCGGGCGCCGACTTGTCTTCGAGCTGCAGCATCAAGTCTGCGGCTTCCAAGGCGCTCGCCGCCGAGACCTGACTTGCTCTCAGTTCCAGCAATCGCGTGATCGCCAGGTTGCGAGGTCCGAGGGGGTCGCCGGGAAGCTTCTGCGCCAGTTCTTCAAAACCGGCCTCGGCGCGGGCCCATTCGCCTTGCCGGCTCTCTCGTTTCTGCTGGTATCGCCCGTTCTCGAGATGCGCAATGGCGACGCTCTTGAGCTGTTCCAGCTTGATGCACTCGCTCGGCGAAAGGTCCCGACGCAGCGAGATCAAAGCCGCCAGCACTGTGGCGCCAACGACGGCAATGCAGATGCCGCCGCCGATCCACCAGCGTCGTTGCGAACTCGTCGCGCGGGCGGCATGATGGGCGTCGGGCATCGAAGGTTCTCGATAGAACTTGCGCGAAAGGGGATTCGCCAGAATGCGTGATTAGGCGATTGTAAACCAAGGCCCGGCCGGCTGGAAAGGACGCCTGAGCCTGGATCGTCCGGTGAGATTGGGGCCCCGTCGGACGCGCTTGTCGCCAGGAAAGTGCTCGCGGAAGCACGCTTGCGGGTGGTATTCTACACTACCCTACAGGCTCGCGTCACAAGCCGTTGGCTAACGTTTCGATTACCCCGGCCTTGAGCGAGGGCGAACCTGCGGCTGCCTTATGCCGCGTAATTTCGGGGATTTGTCATGAGCGATGAGCAAGACCCGAGCGCGTCGTCCGCCGGGCGCCGCTGGCGTCGGCGGTTGCTGACGGTCGGCGCCGCGGCTCTGCTGCTGGCCGTCATGGCGCCGTATCTGTTTTCGTGGGGACCGTGCCGGAAGCTCATCTTGTCGGCGCTTCCGACTCGAATTCGCGGCACGATTTCCGCCGAGAGGGCGGCAGTTGGCTGGTTCTCGCCGCCCGTGCTGGAAGAGTTCGCAATCCGCACCGAATCGGGCGAGCCCGTGATCGCCATCGAGTCCGTCGAACTGGAGCAACCACTGTGGCGACTTGTCTCGCATCCTTCCGACTTGGGACGGGTTAAGGCGGAGCA